>DATCYH010000259.1:0-22028 GCA_036570405.1 Nocardioides sp. | reverse complement strand
GTCGACGAGCATCGGTCCCTCGGCCTCGTCGGTGCTGACCTGGGCGCTGGTCGCCTGCTCGTCGAGCATCCGGCGGAACCGGCGGGTGATCACCTCGTGCATGGAGGCGACGTCGTTCTGGCCGTCGACGGACTTGATCACGAAGCGGCGGTATTCGCCCTTGCGGGACAGCCCGTCCTCGAACACGACCATGCTGGCCACGACCTCGGTGCCCTGCAGGTTGGAGATGTCGTAGCACTCGATGCGCAGGGGTACGTCGTCCAGCGCCAGCGCGGCCTGAATCTCCTCGAGCGCCCGGTTGCGGGTGGTCAGGTCGCTGGCACGCTTGGTCTTGTGCAGTCCCAGCGCCTGCAGCGCGTTGCGTGCCACCGTGGCCTGGAGCGTCTTCTTGTCGCCGCGCTGCGGGACCCTGATCGCGACCCGCCCCCCGCGGCGCTCAGCGAGTAGCTCCTCCATGGTCTCCAGCTCGGGCGGCAGCGCAGGGACGAGGATCTCGCGCGGGATCGTGTCACCCTCCTCGCCGCCGTAGAGCTGAAGCAGGAAGTCCTCCACCAGTTGGCCGGTGCCCCCCTCCTCGACGCGGTCAGCGACCCAGCCGCGTTGGCCGCGGATCCGGCCGCCGCGCACGTAGAAGATCTGGACCGCGACCTCCAGCGGGTCCTCCGCGAGTGCGATCACGTCGGCGTCGGTGCCGTCCCCCAGCACGACCGCCTGCTTCTCGAGCGCCTTGTTCAGGGCGCCCAGGTCGTCGCGCAGCCGAGCTGCCTTCTCGAAGTCGAGCGCGTCGGAGGCGGCGTACATCTCCTTCTCGACGCGCTTGAGGAAGGCGCTGGTCTGGCCGCCCATGAAGTCGCAGAAGTCCTCGACGATCGCACGGTGCTCCTCCGCGCTGACGTTGCCGACGCACGGCGCCGCGCACTTGTCGATGTAGCCGAGCAGGCAGGGCCGTCCGATCTGCGCGGACCGCTTGAACACCCCGTTGCTGCACGAGCGCATCGGGAAGACCCGCAGCAGCAGGTCGACGGTCTCCCGGATCGCCCAGGCATGCCCGTAGGGGCCGAAGTAGCGGGTGCCCTTCCGCTTGGCGCCTCGGCCCACCATCACCCGGGGGAATTCCTCACCGACGGTGACCGCGAGCCACGGGTAGGACTTGTCGTCGCGATATTTCACGTTGAACCGCGGGTCGAACTCCTTGATCCAGGAGTATTCGAGCTGGAGCGCCTCGACCTCGGTGTTCACCGTCGTCCACTCGACCGCTGCCGCGGTGGTGACCATGGAGGCGGTCCGAGGGTGCAGGTTGACGATGTCCTGGAAGTAGGACGTCAGGCGTGAGCGGAGGTTCTTGGCCTTGCCGACGTAGATGACCCTGCCCTTGGCGTCCCGGAACTTGTAGACGCCCGTCTGCGTCGGAATCGAGCCGGACTTGGGGCGGTAGGTCGACGGATCAGCCACACTGCAACCCTACGTCCGGGCACCGACAGGCCGACCGGTGCGCCTCACGCAGCGGTGATCTCCCCACCCTTGACCGTGATCGCGATCTCGGGGAGTCCCTCGGGTGCTGGTCCGCCGGCAACGCTGCCGTCCGCGAGCGCGAACGAGCTGTTGTGGCAACTGCAGTCGATCGTGGTGGAGACACCCGTCACCAGGCAGCCCTGGTGGGTGCAGGTGGCGGAGAACGCCTTGAACTCCCCCGCCGTCGGCTGGGTGATCACGATCTTCTCCTCGTCGAGGATCAGGCCACCACCGACCTCGATGTCGCTCGTCCTCGCCAGCACGGTGCCCGCATCGGGTGCGGCGGGCTGGTCGCTGGACCCACCGCTGCAGGCGGCGAGGAGCGGTACGCCGACCCCGACCACGGCGGCACCACCGAGGGCCCGACGACGACTGAGGCAGGTGCTGGGCTCCACGGCGATCTCCTTGTTGGCTGGGGCTGCGCCCAAACCTAGCGAACCCGTTGAAACCTCAACAGCCACGTCAGGCGAGCCCGATCTGGTCGCCGGTGACCCTGAGCTCCCGCGACTCCAGCGGGGAGGGGGCCGGTCCACCCTGGACGCTGCCGTCGGCCAGGGAGAACTTGCTCTGGTGGCAGCCACAATCGATGGTCGTGCTCACGGCGCTGACGATGCAGCCCTGATGGGTGCACACCGCAGTGAAGCCCTTGAACTCGCCCGCCGACGGCTGGGTGACCACGAGCTTCTCCTCGGCCAGGATCACCCCGCCGCCAACCGGGACGTCGTCGGTCGCGAGCAGGCCTGTCGACACCTCGGCCGAGGGCGACGAGCTCTGTGACTCGTCAGCCGGCGGAGTGGGTGTCGCGGACGCAGACGTGCCCCTGCCTGTGTCCGTGCCGGAAGAGTCACCGCCGCCACAGGCAGCCAGCGCGGGCAGGGCGAGTCCGGCAGCGGTGAGGCCACCCAGGGTGCTGCGTCGACTGAGGTCCACGGACCTAGTCTGCCGTGGATCTCCTTGCTGCGGCAGTGCGCTTGGCGGTCGACTTCGCCGCTGTGGCCTTCTTCGCCGGACGCTTGGTCGTCTTCTTCGCCGGCGCCTCCCCGGGCACGACCCCGAGGATCGGCGCCAGGAAGCGACCGGTGTGACTGGCCGGGTTCGCGGCCACCTCCTCGGGGGTTCCCTCGGCGACCACCGTCCCGCCACGCGAGCCGCCCTCGGGCCCCATGTCGATGAGCCAGTCCGCGGTCTTGATTACGTCAAGGTTGTGCTCGATGACCAGCACCGTGTTGCCCTGGTCGACCAGGCGACCCAGCACCAGCAGCAAGCGGCTGATGTCCTCGAAGTGCAGACCCGTCGTGGGCTCGTCGAGGACATAGACGGTGCGACCGGTCGAGCGCTTCTGCAGCTCGCTGGAGAGCTTGACCCGCTGCGCCTCGCCACCGGACAGGGTGGTGGCCGGCTGGCCCAGGCGGACATAGCCGAGGCCGACCTCGACCAGGGTCTTCATGTGCCTGGCGATCGCGGGCACCGCGGCGAAGAACTCGGCAGCCTCCTCGATCGGCATGTCGAGGACCTCGGCGATGGTCTTGCCCTTGTAGTGCACCTCGAGCGTCTCGCGGTTGTAGCGCGCGCCGTGGCAGACCTCGCACGGGACGTAGACGTCGGGGAGGAAGTTCATCTCGATCTTGATCGTGCCGTCACCCGAGCACGCCTCGCAGCGTCCACCCTTGACGTTGAACGAGAAGCGGCCCTGGAGATAGCCCCGCATCTTCGCCTCGGGCGTGGAGGCGAAGAGCTTGCGGATGTGGTCGAAGACTCCGGTGTACGTCGCCGGGTTGCTGCGCGGCGTACGCCCGATCGGCGACTGGTCGACGTGGATGACCTTGTCGACGTTCTCGATCCCGGTGATCCGGCGGTGCCGGCCCGGGACGGTGCGAGCGTTGTAGATCTGCTTGGCCAGCGAGGTGTAGAGGATGTCGTTGACCAGCGTCGACTTCCCCGAGCCGGAGACACCCGTCACGGCACAGAACACCCCGAGCGGGAACGAGACGTCGACGTCCTGCAGGTTGTGCTCGGTGGCTCCGTGCACGGTGAGGTCGCGGCCCTTGGTCAGCGGACGGCGTACGTCCGGGACGGGGATCTGGCGACGACCCGACAGGTAGGCGCCGGTGGAGGAGTCCTTGTCGTCGAGCAGCTCCTTGACCGTCCCGGAGACGACGACCTGGCCGCCGTGCTCGCCGGCACCCGGCCCGATGTCGACGACCCAGTCGGCGGCGCGGATGGTGTCCTCGTCGTGCTCGACGACGATCAAGGTGTTGCCGAGGTCGCGCAGGCGCACCAACGTCTCGATGAGTCGCTGGTTGTCGCGCTGGTGCAGGCCGATGGACGGCTCGTCGAGGACGTAGAGTACGCCGACCAGGCCAGCGCCGATCTGCGTCGCGAGCCGGATCCGTTGTGCCTCACCACCCGAGAGCGAACCCGAGGGCCGATCGAGGGAGAGGTAGTCGAGGCCGACGTCGAGCAGGAAGTTGAGCCGCTCCTGGATCTCCTTGAGGACCCGCTCGCCGATCTGGCGCTCGCGGGCGCTCAGGTCGAGGGCGCGCAGGTGCTCGGCGGTCTCGTTGATCGGCAGGGCGCACAGCTCGGCGATGTTCAGTCCACCGGCCTCCCGGCTGCCCAGGGTGACCGCCATCGAGACCGGCTTGAGCCTGCTCCCCCGGCAGGTCGGGCACGGCACCTCGCGCATGAACCCCTCGAAGCGGTCCCGGCTGGTGTCGGTCTCCGCTTCACGGTGGCGACGCTCGATGTAGGGCCGGACGCCCTCATAGGCCGCGTAGTAGGAGCGCTCCCGGCCGTAGCGGTTCTTGCTGCGCACGTGGACCTTGGTGGAGTGCCCGTCGAGGATGATCTGCTGGAACTCGGGCGAGAGGTTCTCCCACGGGGTGTCGACATCGAAGCCGAGTTCGTCACCGAGGGCCTTGAGAAGTCGCCCGAAGTAGTCCGCCACGTGTGCGCCGCTCCATGGCTGGATCACGCCTTCGGCGAGGGTGGCCTGCGGGTCGCTGACGACGAGCTCCGGGTCCACCTCCATCCGGGTGCCGAGGCCGGAGCAGACAGTGCACGCGCCGAACGGGGAGTTGAACGAGAAGGAGCGCGGCTCGAGGTCGTCGGTGTCGAGGGTGTGATCGTTGGGGCACGACATCTTCTCGGAGAACTTGAGCTCGCGCTCGGGGTCCTTGGCGTCGCGGTCGACGAAGTCGAACAGGACCAGGCCACCGGCCAGGCCCAGCGCGGTCTCCACGGAGTCGGTGAGCCGGCGCTTCGCCGAGCCCTTGACCGCGAGCCGGTCGACGACGACCTCGATGGTGTGCTTCTTCTGCTTCGCCAGGGTCGGCGGCTCGGCGAGCTGGTAGGTCTCGCCATTGATCCGGGCCCGGGAGAACCCCTGGCTCTGCAGTGAGCGGAACAGCTCGACGTACTCGCCCTTGCGGCCGCGGATGACCGGGGCCAGCACCTGGAAGCGGGTGCCCTCGTCGATCTCCATGATCCGGTCGACGATCTGCTGCGGGGTCTGCCGCTCGATCGGCGCGCCACAGGTCGGGCAGTGCGGACGACCGGCGCGGGCATAGAGCAGGCGCAGGTAGTCGTAGACCTCGGTGATCGTGCCGACGGTGGAGCGCGGGTTCTTGGAGGTGGACTTCTGGTCGATGGACACCGCGGGTGAGAGGCCCTCGATGAAGTCGACGTCGGGCTTGTCCATCTGGCCGAGGAACTGACGCGCATAGGCCGAGAGCGACTCGACGTAGCGTCGCTGCCCCTCGGCGAAGATCGTGTCGAAGGCAAGGCTGGACTTGCCCGACCCGGACAACCCGGTGAAGACGATGAGGGCATCCCGCGGCAGGTCGAGCGAGACGTCCTTGAGGTTGTGTTCGCGGGCTCCGCGGATGATGAGTTGATCGGCCACGGACATACCTTACAAGGTGGTTCGAACAGGTGTTCGTGATCACACGCCGCGGGTGGTGTCCTAGTCTCGTGCCATGACTGACTACACCGGCGACGTGACCCCCGGCGGACCGGCCGATGTCCGCGAGCTCGACCAGTTGACGATCGCGAAGTTGGCGGTCGACGAGAAGATGGCGAACAACGCCTACCTGCTGACCTGCCGCGCCACCGGCGAGAAGCTGCTGATCGACGCGGCCGACGACGCGCCCGAACTGTTGTCACTCGTCAACGGCTCGCTGTCCGCTGTCGTCACCACGCACCAGCACTGGGACCACCACCGCGCGCTGGCCGACGTGGTCGCTGCCACCGACGCTCCGGTGCATGCCGGCGCACCGGATGCCGACGCGATCACCGAGCAGACCGGTGTGCAGATCCCCCGCCGGCTCGAGCACGGCGACGAGGTCCGCGTCGGTGAGGTGTCGCTGTCGGTGATCGCGATCGCCGGGCACACGCCGGGCTCGGTAGCCCTGCTGTATGCCGACCCGTCGGGCCACCCGCACCTGCTCACCGGGGACTCCCTGTTCCCCGACGGTGTCGGTGCGACCTTCGGTGACGACGAAGCCTTCGCCCAGCTCGTCAACGAGGTGGAGACCAAGGTCTTCGCGACACTGCCGGACGACACTTGGTTCTATCCGGGTCACGGCAAGGACGGACAGCTGGGCAACGAGCGTCCGCACGTGGCGCAGTGGCGCGAGCGCGGCTGGTGAAGCGGTGGGCTCGGACGAGCCCCACCGGATCAGCCGTTGTAGGTGATCCTCAGCTTCTCGGTGAGAGGCACCGACTGGCACCCCAGGCGTACGCCGTCGGCGAGGTCGTCCGCGTCGAGCACCTCGTTGTGGCGCATCTTCACCTCACCCTCCAGGACCAGGCAGGCACAGGCGCTGCACTGACCCTCGCGGCAGGAGAACGGAGCCTCGACGCCCTTGGACTCGAGGAAGTCCAGGACCGTCTGGTTCGCCGGGTAGTCGTCGAACTCGTAGTGCTGGCCATCCAACTCCACCTCGAGGCGGACCGGGCCGGTCATCGCGACCTCGTCGTCGTCCTCGTGGTCGTCCGCGTCGGCCAGCGTCTGCTCGGCCTTCTGCAGCTCCTCGACATCGCCGAACGGGTTGCCGCCGAGCGAGACGAACTTCTCCTGGTGGCGGCGCTCGCGCGGGAACTCGAGCTCCCGCAGGGCCAGGGAGACCGACTTCATGAACGGCGCCGGGCCGCAGCAGAAGGCGTCGTACGTCGTGAAGTTGGCGGCGAATGCCTTGAGCTGCTCCAGCGAGGGCAGTCCTTGGACCGACTCGAGCCAGTGCACGACGATGAGCCGCTCCGGGTTGGCCGCCGAGAGCGCCGCCCACTCACGCGCGAAGATCACGGACTGCTCGTCGCGGTTGGCGAAGAAGACGACGATCTTGCCGCTGCCCTTGGCCAGCGCGGTCCGCGCGATCGAGATGATCGGGGTGACCCCGCTGCCGCCCGCGAAGAGCAACAGGTCGTGGTCGAGGTTCGCGGGGGTGAAGATGCCGCTCGGCGGAAGCACCCGCACGGTGTCGCCGGCCTTGAGGTTGTCGCAGATCCAGTTCGACGCGTAGCCGTCGACCGTGCGCTTCACGGTGACCGTGAGCGGCTGGTCGCCGACCGGTGAGCTGCTCAGCGAGTAGCAACGCGCCGCAAGCCCGGTCTCGTCGCTGGGCACGGCCAGGGTGAGGAACTGCCCGGGCTTGTAGTCGAAGTGGTCCTTGGCCTCCGGGGTCAGGTCGAAGACCACGGAACAGGCGTCCGAGGTCTCGTTGATCACCTCGAGGACTGGTAGGACGAACGACTCAGTATCCATCTTCTGCTCCGATGGGGATTTTGCCCTCGCGGGTGGCCGCTTCGATGCTGGCGACCAACCGTGGGCACGACACGTGGACCTGGCGCCCGTCTGGCGCCGTGGACATTCTCGCGAACTCGGGGCATCGGGACACGGCCTGTCCCGACCACTGGATGGAGGTGTGGTGCTCGCTGTTCTTCTTCACCCCCACCGTGGCCAGACAGTCCAGGCACTCGACCTGGTTCAACCGCGCCTCGGTGTAGAGGAACTGGTCCTCGATGGTGTCCGCGTTGGTCGGCACGATGTAAGCCATCAGGCGTCCGCAGGCTGGGCTGCTTCCTCGGCCGCCTTCTTCGCAAGGTTCTCCGCCACTTCGGCGCGCCAGAACTCGTTGGCCTTGGTGGTGTCCACCTCGAACTCGAAGCGGTCGGTCATCTCCGCGACGACGTCGGCCTTGTCGACGTAGAACTGCTCATACCACCGGCGCAGCTGGTAGACGGGCCCGTCCTCCTCGCACAGCAGCGGGTTCTGCACGGGCGCTTTGTTCAGCCAGATGTGCACGTCCTGCATGAAGCCGTCGCCGAACATGTCGGCGTACTTCTTGCCAATGTAGTTGGCCGTCTTGTCGTCGAGGCCCTCGGGCTTCTCAACGCAGAGGCCGTACTGCAGCTTGAAGGAATCAGGTCCGGTCGGGATGTGGCAGTTGACCAGGATCACCTTGGTGATGAAGCCCTTGTAGTCAGTGGTGAGCCAGTTGATCATGTAGCTCGGCCCGTAGTAGGTCGCCACCGACTCCAGGACCAGGTCCTCGTCGCCGTAGCCGTCGCCGGCCATGTCCGGGCGCCCTGTCGACTCCATGAACTGGGTGGCCATGTGGCCCTCGAAGACGTTGCGGAAGTTCGTCGGGAACGCGAAGTGGATGTAGAAGAAGTGCGCCATGTCCACGACGTTGTCGACGATCTCGCGGCAGTGCGCGGTCGGTACGTCGAGCACGTTCCAGGTCCACTCGGTGTAGCGATCCGTGCCGACGCCCTCGAGCTCGGGCGGCAGGATGTCCATGTCCGCAGGGCTGCCCTCGACGTCGTGCCAGACGAGCACCTGCCCGTTGCGGACCACGGTCGGGTAGGTCTGCGTGCGGGCCCGCAGCGGGACGCGGCGGGCATAGGGGATCGCCTTGCACTTGCCGTCGCCGCCCCAACGCCAGTCGTGGAATGGGCAGGCGATCTCGTCGCCCTTCACGGTCCCCTGGGTCAGGTCGCCGCCCATGTGCCGGCAGTAGCCGTCGAGCACCTTGATCTCGCCGCTGCTGTCCGACCAGACGACGAGCTTGCCGCCGAACGCCTCTACGGCGTGCGGCTTGCCGTCACGGAAGGACTCGGCCAGACCGAGGCAGTGCCAACCGCGGGCGAAACGTTCGGGCGCGGAACCCCGGTCGAGAAGTCGGGCGTCAGACATGGAAGCTCCTCATGAACGTTGAAGCGCTAGCGCAAAATGAGAACACGTTATAGTTTTACCACATGTACGTCGCCCTGACACCAGACCAGGAACGCCTCCGCGAAGAACTCCGAGGCTATTTCTCCGAGCTCGTCACACCCGAGCGTCGCGCCGCGCTGGCCATGGCCACCGGCGAGTTCGGCGACGCGCAGGTCTACAAGGAGGTCATCCGCCAGCTCGGCACGGACGGATGGCTCGGTATCGGTTGGCCCGAGGAGTACGGCGGCCAGGACCGGTCGATGATCGAGCAGCTGATCTTCACCGACGTCGCCGCAGTGGCCGGCGTACCCATCCCCTACCTCACGCTGAACACCGTGGGCCCGACGATCATGCGCTACGGCTCGGACGAGCAGAAGGAGTTCTTCCTCCCGAAGATCCTCGCCGGCGACCTGCACTTCTCGATCGGCTACTCCGAGCCGGGTTCGGGAACGGACCTGGCCTCGTTGAAGACCCGGGCGGTTCGCGAGGGCGACGAGTGGGTGATCAACGGCCAGAAGATGTGGACCTCGTTGATCCAATACGCCGACTGGATCTGGATGGCGTGCCGGACCGACCCCGACCTCCCGCGCCACAAGGGGCTCTCGATGATCTTGGTGCCGGCCGACGCACCGGGCTTCTCCTACACGCCGGTGCACACGGTGGCCGGCGTGCACACGAGCGCGACGTACTACGAGGACGTGCGCGTCCCGGTCACCAACCTGGTCGGCGAGCTCAACGGCGGCTGGAGCCTGATGACCAACCAGCTCAACCACGAGCGGGTCGCCCTCACCTCCTCCGCGGCGCTGGTCGAATCCATCGAGCAGGTACGCCGTTGGGCCCAGGACACCAAGAAGGCCGACGGGTCCCGGGTGATCGACGCCGAGTGGGTGCAGATCCTGCTCGGCCGGGCACACGCCCGCACCGAGGCCCTGACCCTGGTCAACTGGAAGCTGGCCTCGAGCGTCGACTCGCTCTCACCGGCCGACGCCTCGGCCACCAAGGTCTATGGCTCGGAGCTCGCCACCGAGGTCTACCGGGCCCTGATCGAGATCGTCGGACCGCACGCCGGACTGACCGGCGACTCCCCCGGTGCCGTGCTGGCCGGACGCCTCGAACGCTACTTCCGCTCCTCGCTGGTGATGACCTTCGGCGGCGGCACCAACGAGATCCAGCGCGACATCATCGGCTACGTGGCCCTCGGGCTCCCGGCAGCCCGACGCTGACCAGGCCGAGAGAACAGGACACCCCATGGACTTCACCTTCACCCCCGAGCAGGAGGACGCGGCCGCACTCGCAGCCGGGATCCTCGCGGACAAGACCACCCCGGAGCGGATGCGCGCGGTCGAGAAGGCCGGCGACCGGTTCGACCGGGACCTGTGGCAGGCCCTCGGCGACGCCGGGCTGCTCTCCCTCGCCGTGCCCGAGGAGTTCGACGGTGCCGGACTCGGCCTGATCGAGCTCAGCCGGGTGCTGATCGAGGTCGGCCGCAAGGTCGCCCCGGTCCCCCTGGCAACGCACGGCCCGGCGGCCCTGGCGCTTGCCGAGTTCGGCAACGACGAGCAGAAGAAGGAGTGGCTGCCCCGCGCCGCCACCGGCGAGGTCGTGCTCAGCACTGCTCTGGCCGAGGAGCTCGAGCACCTGCCCGCCACCCCCCGCGTGACCCTGGCCGACGGCGTCCTCAACGGCACCAAGACCCTGGTCCGCGCAGGAACCGTGGCCGACCTGCTGCTGGTCACCGCGAGCACGCCCATCGGCACCGTGGTGGCACTGGTCAGCCCCGGTGATCCGGGGGTCACCGTCTCGGCCCAGCGCACCAGCGACGGCGACACGACCGCTCTCGTCCAGCTGGACGGCGTACCCGTCGGCGCGGACCGGATCCTGGGAGAGGCCAACGGCGTCGCCGCGACGCGCCTGGCCCAGGTGACGACCGCCGCCGTCTGCGCCGAGCTGGTCGGAGTCGTCCACGGGGCGGTGCGACTGACGGCGGACTATGCGAAGACCCGTGAGCAGTTCGGTCGCCCGATCGGCAGCTTCCAGGCCGTGGCCCAGCGCCTGGCCGACGGCTACATCGACAGCCTCTTCCAGGAGCTGACCCTGTGGCAGGCCGTGTGGCGACTCACCGAGGGCTTGGCGACCACCACCGAGCTGGCGATCGCGAAGATGTGGGCGGCCGATGCGGCGCACAAGGTCGCGCACACCACCGTGCACGTCCACGGTGGCGTGGGCATCGACCTGGACGGTGAGGCGCACCGCTACTTCACGGCTGCCAAGCGGTTCGAGTTCTCCTTCGGCGGCACCACGGAGCAGTCGCTGGCCATCGGTCGGGCACTCGCCGCTCGATGACCTGATGCCGGGAGACTCGGGGTCCTCACGTCCCTCGCGTGGCTACCGTGGTCCCCATGGAGCCCATCGATGGTGAACCTGTCCTGGACCTCCCCTCCCGCGCCGACTTCGATGCGTGGTTGGAGGCCCAGCCCATCTTGACGCGTGCGGTCTGGGTGCGGACCGCGAAGAAGTCGTCGACCCTGGACATCGCCAAGTCGGGCGGACGCTGGCAGAACCCCTGGACCTGAGGTCCCTCAGCGCCAGGCGAAGGTGGGCTGCTCGAAGTCGACGACCGGCTCCGGGTTTCCCTCCAGCGCGAGCCACCTGAACTGCACCAGGACGGCACCGGTCGGCGCATGGATCAGATCGTTGCCCAGCGGCACCTGGACCACCGGCCGGTCACTCTCCGCGATGTCCACGAAGCGCGGCGAGTCGGGCACCAGCAGGTTGTGCAGGCCGATCCGATAGGCAGCGAGCACCTCGTCCGGGGACGGGACGATGTCGAGTCGACCACCGCCCCACACCACGACCGGGGTGATCACATAGCCAGAGCGGGTCGGGTAGTCGTCGAGCAACCCGAGCACCGAGTCCCGGCCGAGGTCGATGCCGATCTCCTCATGGGTCTCCCGCAGCGCCGCGTCGACAGCGTCCTCGCCCTCGTCGAGCCGACCACCGGGCAGTGCCCACTGGGTGGCGTGCGCGCGCAACCGAGCCGCCCGCCGGCACAGCACGAACGCGGCACCGCCGGCTACGTTCGCCATCCGGCCGTCGAGATCCCCCGCTCCGCCCGGGATCACCCGCATCGCGCCGTCCGCCCACGGGGACGGGTCGATCCGGTCCTCCCCCACCTCGGAGTCGACGATCAGGATGGACACGGCGGCATGGCGTCGCCCCTCGACCGGGACCACCCGGCGCCGGTGTCCGGCGAGGTTGGTGCGGATCCGGTCACGCAGGGCGTCGTCATAGGCCAAGGGAGTCACCCGGCCATTGTCGCCCGGCCTCTCACCAGCCCGGAGGCAGGTCCGTGAAGTCGGGCTGGCGCCCTTCGGCGAAGGCTGTCAGTGCCTCCAGGTTCGCCGGACCACCCATCAGTTCGACGAAGGCCGCGTTCTCGCGCTCGCGGGCTGCGGCGATGGCGGCGCGGTGCGGCTCGGTCATCGTCCGCTTCACCGCGACCAGGCTGGAGATCGGCCGTGAGGCCAGCACCTCGGCATGCCGGCGAGCGGTGGCCATCAGGTCCTCGGGTGCGCAGAGCTTCCAGACCAGGCCCATCGCGTGCGCTTCCTCGGCCTGGATCCACTCGGCCGAGAGCAGCATCCAGGCCGCGTCCTGACGGCCCACGAGCTGTGGGAAGAGCAGGCTCGATGCGGCCTCGGGGGCGACCCCGAGGCTGGCGAAGGGGCACTTCAGCTTGGCCGTGGTGGACATGAACGACAGGTCGGCGAAGCCCAGGATGGTCGCACCGATGCCCAGCCCCAGTCCGTTGACGGCAACCACCAGCGGCTTCGGGAAGTCGACCAACGCATCGAGCAGTCCGGGGAAACCGTGCTTGCCGCGCTGGAAGTCCGGATTGGTGGCGATCCGCTGCATCTCGAGCAGGTCGGTGCCGGCGCTGAACGCCCGCCCCTCACCAGTCAGCAGGACCACGGCGACCGACGGATCGCTCACAGCGTCGAGCAGCGCGTCGGCCAGCGCGTCGTACAGCTCCTCGTTGAAGGCGTTGAGCGCCCCAGGCCTGGCCAGGGTCAGGGTGCGGACCCGGTTGGCGTCCTCGGCCCTCAGCACCATCAGGAGTCGAGGCCCTGCAGGCCTGCGACGGTGGCGTTGTACTCCTCGACCAGGTCGGCCATCACCTCGGCCACCGGGCGCACCTTGTTGGTCCGACCGACAATCTGCCCGGCCGGCATCGAGATGGTCTCCGGGTTGTCGCCGGAGTTCATCCGGTTGTGGGCGTCGGCGACCAGCAGGTTCTGCAGCGGCATCGGCAACGGGGACGGCGCGTCCTCCTCGGCCCAGGCCTCGGTCCACTTGGTCTTGAGCAGCCGCGCCGGCTTCCCGGTGTAGACGCGGGTACGCACGGTGTCGCCCGATCCGGCGGCCAGCAGCGCGTCGCGGATCCCGGTGCCCGCGGAGAGGTCGTACTCCTCCACTGTCAGCCAGAGCGAACCGGTCCACGCGCCCTGCGCGCCGAGCGCCATCGCCGCAGCCATCTGCCGTCCGGAACCGATCCCACCGGCCGCTAGGACGGGTACGTCGGGACCGACCGCGTCCACGATCTCCGGGGTGAGCACCATCCCGGCGATCTCGCCGGTGTGGCCCCCGGCCTCGTAGCCCTGGGCGACGATGATGTCGACCCCGTTCTTGACGTGCGAGAGCGCGTGCTTGGCGGCGCCGGCCAGGGCGGCCACCTTCACACCGGCCGCATGGGCCTGCTCGATGACGTCGACCGGCGGCGAGCCGAGGGCGTTGGCGATCAGCACCGGACGGTGCGACAACGCGACGTCGACGTGCGAGCGTGCCACGGAGTGCAGCCAGCCGAGGACTCCCTCCCGGCCCTCGCCCTCGGGCAACGGTGGCACGCCCAGCTTCTGGAGGGTCTGGTCCACGAAGGAGATGTGCTCCTCGGGGATCATCGCCTTGAGGTCGACGGCCTTGCCCTCGGTGGGGATCTTCATCGGCATCACGACGTCGACGCCGTAGGGCTTGCCGGCGGTGTTCTCGTCGAGCCAGGTGAGCGCCTTGTCCAGCTCGTCGGCGTCGTTGAACCGCACGGCACCCAGGACGCCCAAGCCGCCGGCGCGGGAGACGGCCGCGGCAACGTGCTCGGAGGGGGTGAAGGCGAAGATCGGTACGTCGATGCCGAGGGCCTCGCAAATTGGTGAGCGCATCAGACCGCAGCCTCTTCCGTGTCGGCCCGGCCGGCGTCGGCCAGGGCAAGTTCCTTGGCGCGGGGGTATTGCGCCTTTCCAGTGGCGTTGCGCGGGATCTCGTCGACCACGGTCAGTCCGCGCGGGAGCTTGTAGCCGGAGAGCAGGGGGCGCAGGAAGTCGCGCAGCTCCTCGAGGGTGATCGTCTCACCCTCGCGGAGCTGGACGACGGCGTTGACGCTCTGGCCGTACTTCTCGTCCGGCAGCCCGATCACGAGCACGTCGTAGACGGCGGGATGTCCCTTGATCGCCATCTCGACCTCCTCGGGATAGACCTTCTCCCCGCCGGTGTTGACGCAGTTGGAACCGCGTCCCAGGAGGGTGAGCCGGTTGCCCTCCTCGATCCGGGCGTAGTCGCCGGGGATCGAGTAGCGCATGCCGTCGATCTCGATGAACGTCTTCGCGGACTTCTCCGGGTCCTTGTAGTAGCCGACCGGGACATAACCGGCCTTCGCCGTGCGTCCGACCTTGCCGACGTCGACGCTCGGGTCGAGGACCTTGCCGTCGTCGTCGATCACCACGGTGCCGGCGGCGATGGTCACCACGGGACCGTCGGTGGACAGTGCGCTGGCGTCCTGCAGGCCGGTGCCCTGGAAGCCGGTCTCCGACGAGCCGACGGAGTCGGTGAAGACGGCGTTGGGGAACTTGGCCATCCACCGCTCCTTGACCGCCTTGGAGAAGACCGCGGCGCTGCTGGCGATGGCGAAGAGGCTCTGGCCGTCGAACCCGCCCTCCTCGTAGGCCTCGATCAGCGGGCGGGCCATCGCGTCGCCGGTCATGAAGACCATCTGCACCTTGTGCTCATCGATCAGCTGCCAGGTCTGGACCGGGTCGAACTTCGGCGCCATGATCGTCAACTGTCCGGCGAACAGGTGCATCAGCAGGCTGGCCTGGGCGCCACCGTGCATCAACGGGCTGAGCGGCAGGGTGATCAGGGAGGCCCCAGCGGCCGCGGCCTCGGACTGGTCGAACTCGGTCTTGAGCTCCCCGGTCATGAAGTCGACGCCGCCGCCCAGGACCCGCCAGAAGTCCTCGTGGCGCCACATGACGCCCTTCGGGAAGCCGGTGGTGCCGCCGGTGTAGATGATGTGGATGTCGTCGGCGCTGCGGGGACCGAAGTCCCGGGCGTCGCTCTGGCCAGCCATCGCGTCCTCGAGCAGGACGCCGCCGTAGCCGCCGACCTCGCTGGCGTCGTCGGGCTCGAGCGGGTTGGGCACGGCGATGATCGTCTTGAGCCGGTCGAACTTCGGGGCGACCTGGCCGACCAGTCCGGCGTACGCACGATCGTGGATCAGCCCGACCAGGTCGGCGTTGTCGAAGAGGTAGTCGAGCTCGCCGGCGACGTAGCGGTAGTTCACGTTGATCGACACGGCACGGACCTTGAGGATCGCGATCAGGCCGATGACGTGCTCGATGCTGTTCTTGGCGTAGAGGCCGACATGGTCACCGACCCCGATCCCCTGGGCGGCGAGGTAGTGCGCCAGCTGGTTGGACTTGTGCTCCAGCTCGGCGAAGGTGATCGCGTCGTCGCCAACCCGGACCGCAAGGCGATCGGGGACGGCATCGACTGCGTGCTCGAAGAGATCAGCGATGTTCAGGGCCATGCGGATGAGACTAGAACACGTTCTCGTTTCTGACTAGAGTCCTGTCCATGACCACCAAAAATGAAGCCGGGAATGAACCTCACTGCCTCGTGGAGCTCGTCGACCACAAGCTCATCGTGACCATGAACCGCCCCCAGGCGCGCAACGCGCTGTCCGGCGAGATGCTCTCGATCATGGAGCAGGCATGGGAGCGCGCCAACACCGATCCCGAGGTCCGGGTCGTCATCCTGACCGGCGCCGGTGGCTACTTCTGCGCAGGCGCCGACCTCAAGGCGATGTCGAAGGACTCCCCCAGCGACAAGTTCGAGTCCGGCTCCTACGACCCGAGCATCATCAAGTCGTTGCTGAAGGGCTACCGCCTCACCAAGCCGCTGATCGCCGCCGTCGAGGGCCCGGCCATCGCCGGTGGCACCGAGATCCTCACCGCCACCGACATCCGCATCGCCGGCGAGTCCGCCCGGTTCGGCGTCTCGGAGGCGAAGTGGAGCCTCTATCCGCTCGGGGGCTCGGTGGTGCGTCTGCCCCGCCAGGTGCCCTACACGGTGGCGATGGACCTGCTGCTGACCGGGCGCCACATCAAGGCGCCCGAGGCTCGCGAGATCGGCCTGATCGGCTACGTCGTACCCGACGGCGAGGCGTTGGCGAAGGCGCACGAGGTCGCCGACCTGATCTGCGCCAACGGCCCGCTCTCGATCCAGGCGATCGTGAAGACCGTCCGGGACTCCGAGGGCAGGCACGAGGACGAGTGCTGGGCCGACGACGCTCGCATCGGCGCCGCGGTCTTCGCCAGCAACGACGCGAAGGAGGGCCCGCGCGCCTTCGCCGAGAAGCGGAAGCCGAACTTCACCGGCTCCTAGCCGACGCTTCGGCTGCCCTCCCAGAACCGCGCGCGCAGCGCCTTCTTGTCGGGCTTGCCGAGTCCCGTCAGCGGGATCGAGTCCACCGCGATCACCTGCTTCGGCGCCTGGACCGCACCCTTGCGCTCCTTGACCGCAGCCTGGATCTCGGCCGTGACGGCGTCGGTGAGCTCGGCGCCGTCACGCAGGACGACCAGCGCGGTGACGGCCTCCCCGAACTTGTGGTGCGGAGTGCCGATCACCGCGACCTGGGCGATGGCAGGGTGCTCGGCCACGACGTCCTCGACCTCGCGGGGGAAGACGTTGAAGCCGCCGGTGACGATCATGTCCTTGGTCCGGTCGACGATGAACCAGAAGCCGTCCTCGTCCTCGCGGGCCACGTCACCGGTGTGCATCCAGCCGTCCCGGAACGTTGCCGCGGTCTCGTCGGGAAGGTTCCAGTAGCCGCCGGCCAGCAGCGGCCCGGAGACGCAGATCTCCCCCGGCTCGCCCTGGGCCACCGGGGTCCCGTCCTCACCGAGCAGCGCGGCGCGGATGAATGCGGAGGGGCGTCCGCACGACGTCAGCCGCGCGGTGTCGTGGTCGCCCTTGCCGAGGTAGGTGATCGCCATCGGCGCCTCGGACTGGCCGTAGTACTGCGCGAAGATCGGACCGAACCGGTCGATCGCCTCCTGCAGGCGCACGGGGTTGATCGCGGACGCGCCGTAGTAGACGGTCTCCAGGCTGGACAGGTCGCGGGTCCGCGAGTCCGGGTGGTCGAGCAGGGCGTAGAGCATCGACGGCACCAGCATGGTCGCGGTGATCCGCTGCTCCTCGATGGTGCGGAGCACCTCGGCCGGGTCGAACTTCGGCAGCACGACCAGGCACCCGCCCTTCATCACCGTCGGCACGAAGAAGGCCGCGCCGGCGTGCGAGAGCGGCGTACACATCAGGAATCGCGGGTTGTCGGGCCACTCCCACTCCGACATCTGGATCTGAGTCATCGTGTTCATCGCGCGCGCCGTGCCGATGACGCCCTTGGGCTTGCCCGTGGTGCCACCGGTGTAGGTGATCGAGACGATGTGGTCGGGCGGCAACAGGGCCGCCGTCAACGGCGAGGGGTCGTACGACGCGGCCGCGGCGGCCAGGTCCTGCCCGATGTGTGCGAGCTCATCCGGGACCGGGCCGATCGTCAGCACCTTGGTCAGCGTCGGCACCTTCTCGAGCAGGCCGAGGGCGCGCTCGACGAACATCGGGACCGGGTCGATGATCAGCGTGCTGATCCCGGCATCGGCGATCACGTAGGCGTGGTCGTCGAGCGAGCCGAGCGGGTGCAGCGACGTACGCCGGAAGCCCTGGGTCTGCCCGGCGCCGAGGATGAAGAGCACCTCGGGCCGGTTCAGCGCCAGCAACGCCGAGGACGAGCCGGTCCCGGCGCCGAGCGCCTCGAAGGCCTGGACGTACTGGCTGATCCGCGCGGCGACCTCGCCGCCGGTGAGCACGGTGTCACCGAGATACATCACCGGATCGTTGCGGTGCCGCTTGAGCGCGGCCACCATCAGGTCGCCGTTGTGCGTGCCGTCATACATGTTGCTCATCCGAGCACCTCCGCGATTCGTCGTACCTCGTCGCCCGTGCGGCAACTGAGCAGGAGTGTGGTCACTCCGGTTTCCTCCCATTGCGCGACGCGCTCCTTGACGGCGCCCGCGGTGCCGACGATGTGCATGTCGTCGACCAGCTCGTCGGGGATCAGGGCCGTTGCCCCTTCACGGTCCCCGGCGAGGAACAGCTTCTGGACCTCGTCGGTGATGCGCTCGTAGCCCATCCGTTCGAAGACCTGCTTGTGGAAGTTGGCTTCCTTGGCCCCCATCCCGCCCATGTAGAGCGCGACGGTCGGCTTGAGGCGGTCGAGGACGGCCTGGCGCGCGGGCCCGTCGTCCTCGGTGAGCTGCAGGTGGCAGGTGGCGGTGATCTCGAAGTCCGCGCGGGTACGTCGTGCCCCCGGGCGCGCGAAGCCCTCGTCGAGCCAGGGCTGGTACATCTCCGAGGACTTCGGGGTGTAGAAGATCGGGATCCAGCCATCGGCGATCTCGGCGGTCTGCGCGACGTTCTTGGGGCCCTCTGCGCCCAGCCAGATCGGGATGTCGGAGCGCAGCGGGTGCACGATCGACTTCAGCGGCTTGCCCAGCCCGACCGCCCCGGGACCGTCGAAGGGCAGGCGGTGGTGCGGGCCGTCGTTGGTGACGGGCGCCTCCCGGGCGAGCACCTTGCGGATGATCTCGACGACCTCACGGGTCCGGGCCAGTGGCTTGGCGAAGGGCTGGCCGTACCAACCCTCGACGACTTGGGGGCCGCTCACGCCCATGCCGAGGATGAAGCGACCGTTCGAGAGGTGGTCGAGGGTGAGCGCATGCATCGCGATCGAGGCGGGGCTGCGCCCCGACATCTGCACGATCGAGGTGCCCAGCCGGAGGTTGGTGGTGTCGCGGCCCCACCAGGCCAGCGGGGTCAGGGCATCGGAGCCCCAGGCCTCGGCGGTGAAGAGCGAGTCGAAGCCGGACTCCTCCGCCGCGGCAACGAGCTCCGCAACGCCCGTGGGGGGTTGCGCCCCCCAGTATCCGAGTTGCAGGCCGAGCTTCATCGGTTCTCCTTCACGAATTGCCACCAATTGCTCATGGACAGATGCTTGTGCTGCACACTAGAACATGTTTCAGTATTGGGCTATGACCACCAGTGAATCGCGCACCCTCAGCGCCCCGGTGCATGTCGGATTCGACTACACGCGCTCAGTCGGACCAGTCCTCGGCGAATTCTTCTCAGGATTGCGCGACGGCCGCCTCGTCGCGGGTCGCCTCGCCGACGGAAGCGTCGTGCTTCCGCCGCCCGAGTTCGACCCGACCACGCACGCTCAGGTGACCGACTTCGTCGAGGTCGGACCCGCCGGGACCGTGCAGTCGTGGACCTGGGTCCCCGAACCGGTGCCCGGACAGCCCTTCGACCATCCGTTCGCGTTCGCGCTGATCCTGCTCGACGGAGCCACCGCACCATTCCTGCACGCCCTCGACGTCCCGCGCGACCAGACCGAGGTCGGCATGCGAGTCGGTGTCCGCTGGGCCGCGGAGCGGACCGGGAGCATCACCGACATCGAGGCGTTCGTGCCCGAGGACGCCGCAACCGCGCCAGTCGCCCTCGCCCAGGGAGCGGTGGACCCCGTCACCGGGATCATCACCCCGGTCAACCTCGACTACGTCTATGCCGCCAGCCCCGAGGAGAGCGCCTTCTTCCGCGCCCTCGAGGAGGGCCGGATCATCGGCCAGCGGTGCCCGACGTGCCACAAGGTCTACACCCCGCCGCGCGGGGCCTGCCCGGTCGACGGCGTACCCACCACCGATGAGGTCGAGCTCGCCCAGACCGGCACGGTCACCACGTTCTGCATCGTCAACGTGCCGTTCCTGGGCCAGAAGATCACCCCGCCCTACGTGTCGGCGTACGTGTTGCTCGACGGCGCGGACATCGCCTTCCTCCACTTGATCCTCGGGGTGGATGCCGCCGAGGTCCGAATGGGCATGCGGGTCAGGGCGGTGTGGCGTCCCGAGGAGGAGTGGGGCACCACGGTCGAGAACATCAGTCACTTCGAACCCACCGGTGAGCCGGATGCGGAGTTCGACACCTACAAGCAGCACCTCTGAGGGGGCAGCCATGCGAAACGTTGCAGTCGTGGGCTTTGCCCAGCGCCAGATGAAGGAATTCGACGGGTCCCCCACCATGGTGGAACTGCTCGTCCCGCTCTTCGCGGACCTCTACGAGCAGACCGGCTTCACCCGCAAGGACATCGGGTTCTGGTGTTCCGGGTCGTCGGACTACCTGGCCGGCCGGTCGTTCTCGTTCGTCTCCGCCGTCGACGCGATCGGTGCGCTTCCGCCGGTCAACGAGTCGCACGTCGAGATGGACGCCGCCTGGGCCCTGTATGAGGCCTGGTTGAAGATCCAGACCGGAGAGATCGACACCGCCCTGGTCTATGGCTTCGGCAAGTCGTCGGCCGGCACCTTGCGCCGCACCCTGGCGCTCCAGCTGGATCCCTACACGATGACCCCGCTGTGGCCCGACACCGTCTCCCTGGCCGGCCTGCAGGCCCGGCTCGGGCTCGAGGCCGGTCTCTGGGACGAGAAGGCCATGGCCGAGGTCGCGCTCCGCTCGCTGACCGACGCCGAGCGCAACGAGTACGCCGTACGCTCCGGCGGCTCGTCCATCGACGAGCTGCTGGCCCGCTCCCTGTATGCCGACCCGCTGCGCAAGCACGACTGTGCGCCCGTCACCGACGGCGCAGCCGCGATAATCCTGGCGGCCGATGACCGCGCCTCCGACGCGTCCGAGACGCCCGCCTGGATCACCGGCTTCGCGCACAACATCGACCCGCTGCACCTGGGCGCCCGCGACCTGACCCGAGCCCCGTCGGCTGCTGCTGCCGCAGCGTCGGCCGGCGTCGATGGCGTCGAGGTCGCCGAACTGCACGCACCGTTCAGCCATCAGGAGTTGATCCTCCGCGAGGAGCTCGGCCTGGCGGCGGACGTGCGGATCAACCCCTCGGGCGGCGCGCTCACCAGCAACCCGATGTTCTCGGCCGGGCTGATCCGGATCGGCGAGGCCGCTGGGGCGATCAGCCGTGGCGAGGCCGGCCGGGCCCTCGGCCATGCAACAGCGGGGCCGCTCCTGCAACAGAACCTGGTCTGCGTGATGGAAGGAGCCCACTGATGGGCAAGCAGGGGAACCACAAGCAGCTGGCCGCCGTGATCGGTGTCGGCCAGACCCACCACCGCGCGAAGCGCGAGGACGTCTCGATGGCAGGACTGTGCCGCGAGGCGATCGACCGTGCCCTCGAGGACGCCGGGCTCACCTTCGACGAGATCGACGCCATCGTCGTCGGCAAGGCACCCGACCTGTTCGAAGGCGTGATGATGCCCGAGCTCTACCTGGCCGAGGCCCTCGGCGCTGCCGGGAAGCCGCTGCTGCGGGTGCACACCGCCGGTTCCGTCGGCGGCTCCACCGCCATTGTGGCGGCCTCGCTCGTGCAGAGCGGGGTGCACAAGCGAGTGCTCACGGTGGCCTACGAGAAGCAGTCCGAGTCCAACGCGATGTGGGCACTCTCGGTGCCGGTGCCGTTCATCATGCCGGTGCACGCGGGCGCGGGCGGTTACTTCGCCCCGCACGTGCGTTCCTACATCCGCCGCTCGGGGGCCCCCACGCACATCGGCGCGATGGTGGCCGCGAAGGACCGGCAGAACGCGCTGAAGAACCCCTATGCGCATCTGCACAACAAGGACACCACCGTCGAGTCCGTGCTCGCCTCGCAGATGCTGTGGGACCCGATCCGCTATGACGAGACCTGCCCGTCCTCGGACGGCGCGTGCGCGTTGGTCATCTCGGACGAGGCGACCGCGGCCTCGGTGGAGAACCCGGCCTGGATCCATGCCACCGCCATGCGCTCGGAGATGACCACGGCCGCCGAGCGGGACCAGGTCAACCCGCAGGCCGGCCGCGACGCTGCGGCCTACCTCTACAAGCAGGCCGGGATCACCGATCCCTTCAACGAGATCGACGCGGTCGAGAT
>DATCYH010000258.1:0-2381 GCA_036570405.1 Nocardioides sp. | reverse complement strand
GCGGAGTGTTGCCGGCACCGGCGCCGAAGCGGCGTACGGAGCCGTCGATCTGGGTGGCGCCGGCGCGCGCCGCCACGACGGTGTTGGCGACCCCGAGACCGAGGTTCTCGTGGCCGTGGAAGCCGACGGTCGCCTCGCTGCCGATCTCGTTGACCACGGCAGCGACCCGGTCCCCCACACCCTCCAGGACGAGGGCGCCGGCCGAGTCGACGACATAGACGCACTGGCAGCCGGCGTCGACCATGATCCGGGCCTGGCGCGCGAGCACCTCGGGCGGCTGGGTGTGCGACATCATCAGGAAGCCGACGGTCTCCAGGCCCAGCTCGCGGGCCAGGCTGAAGTGCTGCTGCGAGGTGTCGGCCTCGGTGCAGTGGGTGGCGATCCGGCAGATCTGGCCCCCGTTGTCCTGCGCTGCGCGGATGTCGTCCTTGGTGCCCACTCCGGGCAGCATCAGGAAGGCGATCTTGGCGCGCTTGGCGGTCTCTGCCGCCAGCTTGATCAGCTCCTGCTCCGGAGTGCGGGAGAACCCGTAGTTGAACGACGATCCGCCGAGGCCGTCTCCGTGGGTGACCTCGATGACCGGGATGCCGGCACCGTCGAGCGCGGCGACGATGTCGCGCACCTCCTGGGGCACGAACTGGTGGCGCTTGTGGTGCGAGCCGTCACGCAGGCAGGTGTCGGTGAGGCGCAGGTCGAGGCCCGACGCGGGATCCACGTCGGCCCAGGTCCGGCTCAGGGCATTGGTCTCAGGGGTGGTGAGGAAGGACATGTCAGGCTCCCAGGATCGAGCGGGCGATGTTGTCGCCCACGCGGGCGGCAGCGGCGGTCATGATGTCGAGGTTGCCGGCGTACGGCGGAAGGAAGTCTCCGGCGCCCTCGACCTCGACGAAGATGCTGACCTTGGTCCGGCCGAGGGTGGCCTCGGAGGCGTCGTCGAACTGCGGCTCCTGCAGCAGGCGATAGCCGGGAACGTATTCCTGGACAGCACGTTCCATCTCGTGCACGGAGGCGGTGATGGCATCGCGGTCGGCGTCGGGGGCCACCGCGCAGAAGATCGTGTCCCGCATGATCATCGGCGGCTCTGCGGGATTGAGGATGATGATCGCCTTGCCACGCTCGGCTCCACCGATGCTCATCACCCCGGCCGAGGTGGTCCGGGTGAACTCGTCGATGTTGGCCCGGGTGCCCGGGCCGGCCGAGGCGCTCGAGACCGAGGCCACGATCTCGGCGTAGGACACCGCAGTGGCCCGGGAGACCGCGGCGACCATCGGGATGGTCGCCTGTCCCCCGCAGGTGATCATGTTGACGTTCCATGCCGAGACGTGCTCCTCGCCGTTCACCGGCGGGATGACCGCGGGACCCACCGCAGCGGGGGTGAGGTCGATCGCACGGATGCCCGCCTCCTGGTAGCGAGGCGCATACTCACGGTGCACATAGGCACTGGTGGCCTCGAAGATCAGGTCGGGGAGCTCGTCCTGCTTGAGCAACCAGTCAACACCTTCGTGCGAGGCCTCCAGGCCCTTGTCACGAGCAAGCTTGAGCCCCTCGGAGGTGGGATCGACGCCGATCATCCAGCGCGGCTCGATCACGTCGCTGCGCAGCAGCTTGTAGAGAAGGTCGGTGCCGATGTTGCCCGGACCGACGATCGCGGCGGTCAGCTTGGTCATGGTTCTCCCTGTGATCGGATTCACGCAGTTCGTGGATGTGGAGCGGTGGTTCGGTCGCTGAGCGAGAGGCGGACACCGGGTTGCCCCAGGACGGCGTCGTGACGTCGGCGGCCCACTCCGTCACCGTTGCACAGGATCCGGCCCTGGATCCTCGTCAGGTCCAGATCAGTGGGACAGGACTCGACGGCGACCGCGTCGGGCCGCAGTGTGTCGGACGGCATGACGCCATGCTAGAACCTGTTACAGTTTTGTGGAAGTAGACCCCCCGCCACGGCGGGATGACCCGCGGAGGAATCGTGGTCGAGAAGACCGAGTACGACGTCATCGTCGTCGGCAGCGGCGGTGGTGGATTCACCGCTGCACTGGCTGCCCACGAGCGTGGCCTGGACACCCTCGTCATCGAGAGCACCGACGGCTTCGGCGGTTCCACCGCCCGCTCCGGCGGCGGCGTGTGGATCCCGAACAACTATGCGTTGAAGAAGGCCGGCCAGGTCCAGCCCGACGCCGAGGTCAAGGAATACCTCTACTCGATCATCGGCGACACCGTCTCGCGCGACCGCATCGATGCCTTCGTCCAGACCGGCCCCGAGGCGCTGCAGTTCGTCCGCGACAACTCGGCAGCCGACTTCACCTGGGTCCCCGACTACAGCGACTACTATCCCGAGGCCCCGGGCGGGAAGGCCAGTGGCCGCAGCGTCGAGCCGAAGCCGATCA
>DATCYH010000257.1:0-2765 GCA_036570405.1 Nocardioides sp. | reverse complement strand
TGGCGGCCGCGTCCTGGCCCTCCTCGGAGAGGACGTAGCTCAGGTAGGCCTTGGTCTTCTCGGCGTCCTCGGCCGAGTCGTACTGCTGGCAGGCGATCAGGTAGGACGCGAGGATGATCGGGTAGGTGCCCTCCTCGGTGGTGGTGCGGTCGACGTCGACGGCCATGTCCACGTCAGGGCGACCCCCCACGCGCGGGGAGACGGCGATGACCTTGGCGGCCGCCTCGGCGCTCGGGTCGACATAGCTCTCGCCGACCTTGACCGCGACCTGCTTCAGGTCGCCGGTCTGGCTGGCGTCGGCATAGCCGATCGCGCCCTCGGCGTTCTTGACGGCCGAGACGACGCCCGAGGTGCCCTCGGCGCCCAGGCCGCCCTTGGCCGGCCAGGCGTCCTCTGCCTCGTGGCTCCAGGACTTGGTGGCCTTGCCGAGGTAGTCGGTGAAGTTCTTCGTGGTGCCCGAGTCGTCCGAGCGGTGGACCGGGGTGATCTTGGTGGAGGGGAGCTCGACGCCCTCGTTGTCGGCGGCGATGGCCGGGTCGTTCCACTTGGTGATCTTGCCGTCGAAGATCTTTGCGATGGTGTCACCGGAGAGCTTGAGGCCCTCGACGTCGACGTTGTAGATCACTGCGATCGGGGAGATGTAGGCCGGGACCTCGATCGGGTCGGTGCCACCGCACCGCTCCTTGGCGGCGCTGAGCTCGCCCTCGTCGTCCTTGAGGTAGGAGTCGGTGCCGGCGAAGAGCGTGCCGCCCTCGATGAACCGCTTGCGGCCGTCGCCGGAGCCGATGGACTGGTAGTTCACCACTGCTTCGGCGTTCTTGCCCTGGAACCCGACGGCCCACGCCTCCTGCGCCTTCTCCTGCGACGAGGCGCCGCCACCGTTGATGTCACCGGTGATGTTCGCGGCGGCTTCGCCGCCCGCGGCGTCCTCATTGCCGGCGCCACACGCGGCGAGGGAAAGAACTGCGGCCGTGGCGATGGCGGGTGCCGCGATGCTGCGGAAAGAAGTGCGCTTCACTTCACTGCTCCTGGTGCACTGGATGGGGGTGGACTCGATGGTGCTGACATCCTCGAAGGTAGGCAGGGCAGGTGACCGGATTGCTCGGGCTCGGTGAATGAACGGTGAACGCTGATGATCGGAATGGTCGCCACGCGGCGGAGAAGAGACGACGATCACGTGAACTGGTGCGCGGGGGTCTTGACTCAGGCGATTTGGTGAGTCTCGGTCCTCAGTACTGCGCCGCGTCGGTGGTGCACCACCAGCATCTGTCCGGGCTCCAGCTGGGGGTCGGCCAGACCGAGGGTGAAGAACACGTCCGGCAGCACCGGTCGGTGGGTGCAGAGCACGGCCCGCTTCTTCGACGCGATCAGGGTGTCGACGCTGGCCAGCACCGACTCGGGTGTCGCGTCCTCCTCGGAGAGCCCGTCGAGGGTGGTCACCGGCCGTCCGCACAGGGCGGCGTACGGCGTCAGCGTCTGCACGCAGCGCGTCGAGGAGGAGGAGACCAGCCGGGTGATGTCATATGCCGCGAGCACCCGGGCGAGACGCTCGGCCTGCCCCTCACCGAGCTTGAGCAGCGGGCGCAGGCGGTCGTCGTCGTGCCAGTGCTCGCGGGAGCGGGCCTTCGCATGGCGCAGCACGATCAGGATCCGGGTGCGGTCGGGCACGGCGGCGGCCTCGGCCAGGGTGGCCCGGTCGCGGGAGTGGGTGAGCAGGGTCGCGGCCTCGTCCAGCGGGACCCAGCGGACCTGGTCGATCTCGGCGTTCGGACGATAGCCGGAGACATCCCTGTCGCCGACCACCCGGCCGGTCCAGTAGTGCACGACCTTGTCGCTCACCGTGACGCCGCTCTTGACGACCGGCCTGACGCGATAGTGCTGGTCGACCAGCGGCAGCCCCAGGCGTACGTCGAGCCCGGTCTCCTCGCGCACCTCGCGCACCGCACACGCGGTGATGTGCTCGCCGCGGTCGAGCTTGCCCTTCGGGAACGACCAGTCGTCGTACTTCGGGCGATGCACCACCAGCACCTGGTCCTTGGAGCGGACGATCACGCCTGCGGCGGTGATGACGGGCATGGCGCTAGTCTCACACCAATGTGCCCCACCGATCGAGAGTGTCTGTGCTGACCAGGCGTCGCGTTGCGCTCGGCACTGCCCTTGCCGTGCTGCTCGGCGCTCTGGCGTGGGTGGGGTACGCCGTGTGGTTGCGCCCCACGGAGTTCGAGCGGGCGTCCTCGTTGCTGCCGGCCTCGACTCTGCGGGTGACCTGGACCGATTGGGCGGGGCTGCGCGACGAGCTCGGCTCGCTGTCCACCCAGGAGCTGATCGATCGCGATCTGACCACCTCCTCGCTGCTCTCCTCGGCCGCCGAGATCAAACAGGGCCTGGGATTCTCGCCGCTCGACGCGCAGTGGGAGCTGATGGGTCAGGGCCGCGACGGTCTGGCGCTGGTGCTGAAGTTCGACGACGTCGAGAAGGTGGCTGACGGGCTCGAGGAGGCCGGCTATTCGAGGCCCGACTCCGACGACCTGGACGGTGCGTCCTGGCGAGGGTCCACCGATCTGCTGAACGGGATGGGACTGACCAGCTTCGAGCTCACCAATGTGGCCTTCCTGGCCGACGAGGGACTGATGATCGCCTCTGACCGAGCCCCCTACCTGGCGGACGCGGTGAAGACCGCGAAGGGCGACGAGGACGGTCTCGACCTGGACGGTCTGGCGCCGGACGGGGATCCGCTGGCGCTGACTGCCTTCGTCGACGACTAC
>DATCYH010000256.1:0-2549 GCA_036570405.1 Nocardioides sp. | reverse complement strand
CGCAACGCCTCGGGCAGGTTGTAGGCCTTGGTCCGATAGACCCGGCCGGCGGTGGTGAAGAAGAGCAGCCAGTGGTGGTTGGTGGTCGCGATGAAGTGCTCGACCACGTCGTCGCCGCGCAGGGTCGCGCCGCGCACGCCCTTGCCTCCGCGCTTCTGGGTCCGATACTGGTCGGCGCGGGTCCGCTTGGCATAACCGCCGCGGGTGATCGAGACGACCAACTCCTCATCGGGGATCAGGTCCTCCATCGAGAGGTCGCCGTCGGCCGCGATGATCTGCGAACGACGCGCAGTGCCATAGCTCTCGACGATGTCACCGAGCTCCTCGATGATGATCGAGCGCTGGCGTGCCTCGTTGGCCAAGATGTCCTCGAGGTCCGCGATCACGCGCTCGAGCTCGGCCAGGCGGTCCATGATCTTCTGGCGCTCGAGGGCGGCCAGGCGACGCAGCTGCATGTCGAGGATGGCCTGCGCCTGCAGCTCGTCGATCTCGAGCAGGTTCATCAGCCCGGTGCGCGCCTCGTCGACGTCCGGCGAACGACGGATCAGCGCGATCACCTCGTCCAGCGCGTCGAGCGCCTTGACCAGGCCGCGATAGATGTGGGCCTGCTCCTCGGCCTTGCGCAGCCGGTAGCGGGTCCGTCGCTGGATGACCTCGATCTGGTGGGTCACCCAGTTGGAGATGAACTGGTCGATGGTCAGGGTGCGCGGCACCCCGTCGACCAGGGCCAGCATGTTGGCGCTGAAGTTGGTCTGCAGCTCGGTGTGCTTGAGCAGGTTGTTGAGCACGACCCGTGCCACCGCGTCACGGCGCAACACGACGACCAGCGACTGGCCGGTGCGCGACGAGGTGTCGTCGCGTACGTCGGAGATGCCCTGCACCTTGCCGGAGTCGGCCAGCTCAGCGATCTTCAACGCCAGGTTGTCCGGGTTGACCATGTAGGGAAGTTCCTTGATGACCAGGCAGGTCCGACCCTTGTTGTCCTCGTCGATCTCGATCACCGCGCGCTGGGTGACCGAGCCGCGACCGGTGCGATAGGCCTGCTCGATGCCCTGGCGACCGACGATCAGCGCGCCGTTGGGGAAGTCGGGGCCCTTGATCCGCTCGATCAGCGCGTCCTGCAGCTCCTCGCGGGTGGCGTCGGGGTGCTCGAGCGCCCACTTGGCGCCGTCGGCCACCTCGACCAGGTTGTGCGGCGGGATGCTGGTCGCCATCCCGACCGCGATGCCGGCCGAGCCGTTGACCAGCAGGTTCGGGAACCGGGCCGGCAGGATCGTCGGCTCGGAGGAGCGGCCGTCGTAGTTCGGCTGGAAGTCGACGGTCTCCTCGTCGATGTCACGGACCATCTCCATGGCCAGCGGCGCCATCTTGCACTCGGTGTAACGCATGGCGGCCGCGGGGTCGTTGCCCGGCGAGCCGAAGTTGCCCTGGCCGAGGATCAGCGGCGCGCGCATCACCCAGGGCTGGGCGAGGCGGACCAAGGTGTCATAGATCGCCGAGTCGCCGTGCGGGTGATATTGACCCATCACGTCGCCGACGACACGCGAGCACTTGCTGAAACCGCGGTCGGGCCGGTAGCCCCCGTCATACATCGCATAGAGCACTCGGCGGTGCACCGGCTTCAAACCGTCGCGTACGTCGGGCAGCGCGCGGCCGACGATGACCGCCATCGCATAGTCGATGTAGGAGCGCTGCATGGAGGTCTGCAGCTCGATCGGCTGGATCCGGCCGTTGTCGTTGCCGCCGCCGTGGATGGGTGTCTCAGTCACGTGTCTTCGTCTCTCTCAGTGCGTCTATGAATATCTAGGTCTGGTCTTAGAAACCTAGATATCGAGGAATCGCACGTCCTTGGCGTTGCGCTGGATGAACGAGCGACGCTGCTCCACGTCCTCACCCATCAGGATCGAGAAGATCTCGTCGGCCTGGGCCGCATCGTCGAGGGTGACCTGCAACATCAGCCGCTGGTCGGGGTCCATCGTGGTCTCCCACAACTCGTCCGCGTTCATCTCACCGAGACCCTTGTAGCGCTGGACCGGGTTCTCCTTGGGCAGCTTCTTGCCTGCCTCCAGGCCCGCCTTCATCAGCGCGTCACGCTCGGAGTCGGAATAGACGAACTCGTGCTCGGCGGGCTTGTTCCAGCGCAGCCGGTAGAGCGGCGGCTGCGCCATGTAGACGTAGCCCTGCTCGATCAGCGGCTTCATGAACCGGAAGAGCAGCGTGAGCAGCAGGGTGTTGATGTGGTGGCCGTCGACGTCGGCGTCGGCCATCAGCACGATCTTGTGATAGCGGAGCTTCTCCAGGTTGAACTCCTCCTGGAGGATCCCGGTGCCCAGGGCAGAGATGATCGCCTGGACCTCCTGGTTGCCCAGCACCTTGTCGATGCGGGCCTTCTCCACATTGAGGATCTTTCCGCGGATCGGCAGGATCGCCTGGATCCTCGGGTCGCGGCCCTGCTTGGCCGAACCGCCTGCGGAGTCACCCTCGACGATGAAGACCTCGCACTCGGCGGGGTTGGTCGACTGGCAGTCGGCCAGCTTGCCCGGCAGACC
>DATCYH010000255.1:0-5434 GCA_036570405.1 Nocardioides sp. | reverse complement strand
GCTGGACTACGTCCCCGAGGGAGCGACCAGGGAGGGCTTCGCCGGCACCTACGCCACCCAGGAGAACTTCCGGCTGATGCGCGCTGCCCTCGACGAGACCAGCCGCGAGCTCGGACGCTACGTCCGCCTGACCAACTACGCCTCCGGGCTGTGCATGCCCGAGATCGCAGCACTTGCCGGCCTGGAGCGGCTCGACATGATGCTCAACGACTCGATGTACGGCATCCTCTTCCGCGACATCAACCCGATCCGGACCTTCGTCGACCAGCGGTTGAGCCGTCAGATCCACGCCCGCGCGGGGATCATCATCAACACCGGCGAGGACAACTACCTCACCACCGCCGACGCGGTCGAGGCGGCGCACACGGTGACGACCAGCCAGCTGCTCAATGAGTTCTTCGCCAAGGAGGCCGGGCTCGAGGACTGGCAGCTCGGCCTGGGCCACGCGTTCGAGATCGACCCCGAGGTCCCGGAGAGCTTCCGCCTCGAGCTGGCGCACGCCCTGCTTGCCCGCAGCCTGTTCCCGGATGCTCCGTTGAAGTGGATGCCCCCGACACGGCACATGACCGGCGACGTGTTCCGGGGCTACCTGCTCGACGGGTTCTTCAACCTGATCGGCGCGATGACCGGCCAGGGGATCCTCCTGGTCGGGATGATGACCGAGGCGGTGGTCACGCCGTGGCTCTCCGACCGCGACCTGGCCCTGCAGAACGTGCGCTACGTGATGAACGCGGCTGGCAACCTGCACGAGGACTTCCACCCCGCGCCGGACGGCTTCATCGCCCAGCGTGCACGCCAGGTGCTGGGGGAGTCGATCGAACTGCTGGAACAGATCATCGACCACACCCCGTCCGGCTCTGGTGCGGGCCTGCTCGACGCCATCGCTGACGGGACGTTCGGCCTGATGAAGCGGCCTGCCGACGCCGGCCGCGGACTCGACGGCGTTGCCGAGAAGGCCGAGGGCTACTACAACCCCGCGAGCGAGATCCTGGAGGAGTCATGAGCATCGTCCGTCCCTATGGCGACACCACCGGCGACGGGATGGTGCAGATGAGCTTCACGCTGCCCCTGCCGCACGACAAGGTCGCCGAGGGCGCCGCAGTACAGCTGGCCAACAAGATGGGGATGGACCCCGCGCTGGTCGTGCACGCGAAGCCTGTCGGGGAAGGCTTCACCTTCGTGGTCGTCTACGGCCGGGTGAACCATCTCGTCGACACCAGCCAGGTGGTCGTGGTCGAGCGCGACTATCCGCTGCTCACCCCCCAGGAGGTCAACGCCGAGGTCAAGGCTGGCCTGCGCCGTCGCCTCGTCGTGGTCGGTGCGTGCATCGGCACCGATGCGCACACCGTCGGCATCGACGCGATCCTCAACATCAAGGGCTTCGCCGGGGAGAAGGGCCTGGAGTACTACCGCGAGATCAAGGTGGTGAACCTGGGCGCCCAAGTCTCGGTGCCCCAGCTCGTTGCCCGGGCCCGGGCAGAGCGGGCCGATGCGGTACTGGTCTCCCAGGTGGTGACCCAGCGCGACGCGCACATCCTCAACACCCGTGAGATGTCCGCGGCCTTCCGCGAGTCCTACCCGGCCGACGAGCGGCCGCTCCTGGTGGTCGGCGGGCCTCGCTTCGACGAGGCCGGCGCTGCCGCGCTCGGCGTCGACCGCGTCTTCACCCGGGGCACCACCCCGGGCGAGGTGGCCAGCTTCCTGGTCCAGCGGATCGTCTCCTCACGCACACACTCCCAGGAGGAACAGGCCTCATGACCGCCACCATCGGCACCGTCGTCACCCATCGGCGCTACGTTCCCTACTCCCACGTGCACTACGCCGGCAACCTCGTCGACGGCGCCTACTCACTCGCGGCGTTCGGCGACGTGGCCACCGAGATGTGCATCGTCACCGACGGTGACGAGGGGTTGTTCGCCTCCTACGACGACGTCCAGTTCCGAGCACCGGTGCGCGCCGGGGACGTCCTGGAGATCAACGCCGAGCTGGTGCGGGCAGGCAACCGGTCCCGGGTCCTGCACTTCACGGCGTACGTCGTCGCGCGGGGCGCGGGGACCGCCACCAGGCCCGGTGCCGCGACACGGCTCGACCCGCCGCTGCTGGCCACGGAGGCGACCGGGACGGTCGTCGTTCCGGGGTGAGGGGGCCTGGTTGACTCGGTGTTGGCCCCTCGTCGGCTCTGGGCGGTCCCAGGGTCGGCGTGTCCTGCGCCGACACGCCGGGTGTCCGAGATCTCGCCGAGAATTTCTCGCACCACCGACCCTGCCCTGACCTGCGCAGACGCGCATACTTGCAGGTCACAGGCTTGTTGACAGGGCCGGGCGGAGTCAGGAATGGTGCCCTAATCCGCCCATGCAGATCGTGCTGGCGGACCGGCGTCCAGGTGGCCGCCCGGACGGTTCGAGCACCACGGATCAGTCCAGGCCGGTGAGCCGATGGCGGTTCCGTGGCTCGAGGGCGAGTGCGGGAGAGCGCGGTGCGCCTTAGACAACTTCCCCGGGGCAGCAGCCAGCGGTCCCTGGGTTGGTCCGAAGCGTCCGTCAGCTCTCCCGCGCCTGCATGACTCCGCGCAGCAGCGCGAGGGCGCCTTGGCTAACCTGTGCCACGTGCTGCGCATCCTGATCGGCCTCGCCAGCGGCGTCGCCGTCGGCCTCGCCTTCGAGCCCGCCCGACTGGTCTGGCTCCTTCCCCTCGGCATCGCCGGGCTTGTCTGGTGCGTGCACGGCACCCGCACCGTCACCGCCGCCCTGCACGGTCTGCTCTTCGGTGCCGGCTTCATGCTGACCCTGCTGCACTGGCTGCGGGTGATCGGTGTGGACGCCTGGCTGGCGCTGTCCCTGTTCGAGGCGCTCTACTTCGCCGGCGCGGCTGCCGGCATGGCGGTCGTCGCGCGGCTGCGATTCTGGCCGGTGTGGACCGCCGCGGTCTGGTTGGCCGTCGAGGTGATCCGCGGCTCCTGGCCGATGGGCGGGCTCACCTGGGGGCGGGTCTCGTTCGCCACCATCGACACTCCCCTCGAGCGGTGGTTCCCCTGGATCGGGGCCAACGGAGTGAGCTTCCTGGTCGCCCTGCTGGCCGCCGGGGGAGTGTGGTGCCTCTTCCAGGTCCGCGCCCGACCAGCCCTCGTCGGCTGTGTCGCCGTGTCCGGCCTGGCCGCCACCTTCGTGCCCTGGCTGGTGCCGACGGGGGCCACCACCTCAGAGGGCGGCACCGCCAGAGTGGCAATCGTCCAGGGCGACGTGCCCGGCAACGGCGACGACCTGCTGGCCTACCACCGCGACGTGACCCGGTCCCACCTCGAGGCCACCCGCGAGCTGGCAGCCGACGTACGTTCCGGAGCGACCCAGCGCCCCGACTTCGTGATCTGGCCGGAGAACGCAACCGCCGTCGACCCGTTCCGCGATGCCGACATCCGCAGCTCACTCGCCGAGGTCGCGGCCGAGCTCGGCTCCCCGATCCTGGTCGGTGCCATCGTCGATGCCACCGACCCCGACCACGTGCTCAACCAGGGCATCGTCTACGACCCGGTGACCGGCGCCGGCGATCGCTACACCAAGCGGCACCCGGTCCCGTTCGGCGAATACATCCCCTATCGCGACGCCTTCGGAAAGAGGAACTTCGGACGCCTGGCGATGGTGCCGCGCGACATGCTCAGCGGAACCCGGACCTCGCCCCTGCGGATCGGGGACATTAGGGTCGCCGACGTGATCTGCTTCGACGTCTCCTACGACGACACGATCACCGAACAGGTGCGGGCGGGAGCGGAGCTGCTGGCCGTGCAGACCTCCAACGCGATGTTCATCCACACCGGCCAGATCGAGCAGCAATGGGCGATCAGCCGGATCCGCGCGCTCGAGACCGGTCGCAGTGTCGTGGTCGCCGCGGTCAACGGTCGCAGCGGTGTGATCGGTCCGGACGGGGACGTCATCTCGGACATCGACCCACGCACCCGCGACGTGCTGGTCGAGGAGGTGGTGTTGGTCCACGACAGCACCCCGGCCATGGTCGTCGGCCCCTGGCTGGGACGCCTCAGCGTGGCCGTGGCCCTGGGTGCCCTGGTGCTGGGTGTGCTCACGTATCGTCGAGGTCGCAATCAGAGGGCCGGCGCGACGTCGGTCCTCACGCCCGCTGCGGGCCCGACAGTGGAGGCTGTCGAGCCCGATGCAGTGACCACCACCTCGAGCGCGGCACCAGGGGAGAAGACGTGACGTACGACGGGCTCGGGCGGGTCGTGATGGTCATTCCGACCTACAACGAAGCGCTCAACATCGAGTGGATCGTGGGCAGGCTGCGTGCTGCCCAGCCCGGGGTCGACGTGATGATCGTCGACGACAACTCACCAGACGGCACCGGCGATCTCGCCGACAAGCTCGTCCTCGACGATGCGCAGGTCTCGGTCCTCCACCGGACCGCGAAGGACGGGCTCGGTGCGGCCTATCTGCACGGTTTCCGCGTCGCGCTCGACGCGGGCTACGACGTGATCGGGGAGATGGACGCCGATGGCTCCCACCAGCCCGAACAGCTGCACCGGCTGCTCGACAGGCTGGCCACGGCCGACCTCGTGATCGGGTCGCGCTGGATCCCGGGCGGCTCGGTGGTCAACTGGCCGAGGTCGCGCGAGTTCCTGTCGCGGGGCGGCAACCTCTATGTACGGCTGCTGCTCGGCGTCAGGATCAAGGACGCCACCGCGGGCTACCGGGTGTTTCGTCGCTCGACTCTGGAGGCGATCTCGATCGACACCGTCGAGTCTGCGGGCTACATCTTCCAGACAGACATGGCCTGGCGCACCCTGCAGGCCGGCCTGAGGGTGGCCGAGGTGCCGATCGAGTTCATCGAGCGCGAGCGGGGGGACTCGAAGATGAGCGGAGCGGTGGCCAGTGAGTCGCTCAAGATGGTCACTCGATGGGGGCTTCGCGAGCGATTGAACAGGATCCGGGCGAGCACGGTGCGGCGATGACCCGCGGTCGTCGCGTTCCGGTCTGGCTGCTGGCCGTCCTCTTCCTGGGGATCCCGCTGCTGGAGCTCTACGTCCTGATCCAGGTCGGCCAGGTCATCGGAGTCGGCTGGACGATCCTGCTGCTGATCGCCGACAGCCTGCTCGGTGGGTGGCTGATCAAGCGCGAGGGAGGCAAGGCGTTCCGGGCGTTCAACGCTGCACTCTCGAGCGGGCGGATGCCGGCCCGGGAGATGGCCGACGGCATCCTGGTCCTGGCCGGTGGCATCCTGATGCTCTCGCCGGGATTCGTGCTCGACGTGGTCGGCCTGCTGCTGGTGCTGCCGTTCACCCGACCGCTCGCTCGCAAGGGGCTGACGGCCTTCGTGGCGGCGAGAATGGTGGGTGACCTCCCGTTCGGCGGCACGGCACGGCACGGCACGGGCGGTGACGGTACGACGTACCGCCGAAATGACGATCGCCCCCGACCTGGGTCCGGGG
>DATCYH010000254.1:0-6514 GCA_036570405.1 Nocardioides sp. | reverse complement strand
TGACGATGTGGCTGACCGAGCGCAAGCCGTCGAGCGTCAGCCGTGACTACCGAACTCTCGCCGCCATCTGCCGATTCGCCGTCGACCAGGACCTGATCGTCCGGTCACCGTGCCGCGGCATCAAGTTGCCGACTGGCGCGCGCCGCTCGATCCACGTCATCGACGCCAACGAGCTGGCTCGTCTCGCGAAGGCCATGGGCGAGTACGGCCCGATGGCCTACGTCGCTGCGGTGCTCGGCCTCCGGTGGGGTGAGGTCGCCGGCCTGAAGGTCGGCGCCCTCGACCTCGAGAACCGCACGCTGACGGTCTCCGAGCAGATCACCCGAGGCAAGGGCGGGCAGATCGTCGTCGGCCTCCCAAAGTCCGACGCTGGCCGGCGCACCCTGTCGATGCCGACCGCGCTCGCCGAGCTGTTGGCCGCCCACCTCGAGGCGAAGGGTCTGTCACCAGCAGACGGCGACGCGTACGTGTTCCCGTCTACGAGCGGCGGGCCGCTCCACTACGCCAACTGGTACCACCGGGTCTGGGCTCCGGCAGTCGAAGCGGCGGGCCTCGACGGCATCACCTTCCACGACCTCCGCCGAGCGAACGCAACCGGCCTCGTTGCCGCCGGCATCGACGTGAAGACCGCTCAGACCCGCCTAGGTCACTCCAGCAGCCGCCTCACCCTCGACTTCTATGCCCAGGCGGTCGCCGCTCGCGACCGAGATGCTGCCGATGCTCTCGGCGCGACGTTCATGCCCCACAAGGGCAAACGGGGACTTGCGGCGACACCGGCGGATCCCGACGCATGAACTCGCGGGGAGAGCATCGTCGCGACTGCCACGCCACTTGGTGGCACCGCTCGGGGGACAGCGGTCGGTACCGGGCGCCGGACAAGCCTTTCCGGAGTCGGAAGCCGACGCATCCTCACCCGTCCTCGTCCGCGTCCTCGTCGTCGTAGTCATCGATGTACGGATGGGGGTCCTCCTCCGTGAACCACCGCGAACCGCTGCGATCCGGGTCGTAGCCGTGGTGGCGGTCCTTGAACTGCTTCATCGCTGCTAGCCATTGCCCCAGCACCAACACCGCGTCGCTGTTCTGCGGAAGTTCGTCCTCGTTGAGGAGCTCGACGAAGGCCAAGCTGGGATCATCACCCAGCGCCGCATGAGCCTCGGCGAGAAGGCGATTGATGTATCTGACCTTCAGCTCGTTGAGGATCCCGTCTTGCCGCTTCTTCGACAGCTCCGACATCTCCTTGTGTGCCGCCTCCAGCATTGGCTCGACCATGTCGAACTTCCTCGTTCGTTCCTCCGAAGGTGGATTCTGCTGGGGTTCGTACAAAGGGAACTCCTCCTACTTCGGGAGCCATCGCGTGAACTCGACGTATCGCTTCTTCAAGGCCTCGACCGGGCGGCGACCGGACTGAAGGAGATTGACCATGAGCTCGAGATCGCTGTCGTCGAGTGTGATAACCGCTGCCCGCTTGGACGAATGTAGATCGACGACATTCTTTCGGACCGCCGAGGGCAGAGGGTTGCGTGTGACCAGCACTCCGAACGACCCGAACTCGGTGTCCAGATAGCGGTAGACCTGATTCACGTGGGCGCCATCGAGTGCCTTCACGTTCTTCAGCTCGAATACGACTTGCCGGGCGCCGAATCGCTCCCGCAGGTCGGCGAGGAACGCTGTCTTTCCGTCGTTGTAGAAGATGACGTCACGGATGTGAACACCCTGCACGGTCCGGACCTGGCTCTCGGCAAACTCAAGCTCGGGGTAGAGCAGCGACGAGAGCAGGTCGAAGGCAAGACTCTCGTAGTTCTTGTCCGCCCCGTCGACCTTGCCACTTGGGACCTTCCGGAGCTCGCCGATCTTCTTTCTCAGCGTCGGAAGGCCCAAAGGCTGGAACAGTGGATCCGGCCGACAAGCGGCAGCCTGCATCTCCTTGAGCTCGACGTATTTCTCCACCGTCGTGAAGTTCCGGCGGTTGTATTCGAGGACGACCTCTTTGGGTGGCCGCTTAGAGCGCTTGTTCGTCGGCAACACCAGCCGCGAGTACGCGGACTTGTAGTAGTCCTCGTAATTGATCCAGGGGAGGTGACGCAGCAGGTCTAGGGGGGCAAGCAGTAGAGGACTTCCGTCGATGGGATTGAATGGCAGGTCTGGGCGAGCGGTTGTCCAACGACTGGCCTCCCAATCCCATACGGAATCCAACGCGAACCGCTTCGTCGGAATGCCGCATGTGTGAGCCTGCTCCTGCGTGTACTCGATGAAGAATCGCTTCAGTACGGAAGCCGATAGATCACTTAAGCGATCCTGGGCGATCAGCGGTACGACGAGACCAAGGATCTCGAGATGAGAAACCTCGCCGTCGGCAACCTGCGGAATCGACGTGAGAATATCGACAGAGGCCTCGGCGAGCTTTGGACCAATCGCCGAGCCAGCCTTGCTCCCGCGGCTGAATCCGAGACCAAGTTCCTTGGCTTCTGCACATCCAAGGAGCAACTCGATGGCCTCGTACCGCTGCCCCGACAGGGCTCTTCGCACAACGAGTTCGAGGAAACTCGTCAGATGGGAATGCAGCTCACGTCGAGACTCGTCCGCTGAGTTCCATAACAGAAACGGATCCACGGCGAACGGCAAGTCCTCCTTGAGGTGCGGAACGGCGAACGGAACATCATCCTGGTTGAACCCGAGACGAAACCCGTCGATCAGGCGAGGGTTGGCGACCGCCTTGGCCTCCTCACGGGCCTCCGCATCCGCGTCGCGGTTGTCAGCTGCGGGCGCGTCAATCATCGTCAACCCAACGGGGCTCCATCAGTAGGAGCCAACAGGAACTTGACCCAGAGCTGAACGGTCCGACTGGCGCCGCTACGACGAGCCAGGGGAGCAATCGCATTGGGAGAGTCTGGCAGTACCAGTCGACCTGGCGGCGTGGGACCCTCCAGTGTCAAGGTCCGGTAGCCGTGTTCCGTTCTGGCTCCGGTACCTGTGTTCCACTCGGGCGAGGGTTAGGCGGCGTTGATCCTGCGGGGGCGGCCGCCGGGGTTGGCGAGGGCGCCGTGCTCACGGGTCCGGTCATGGCGGATGGGGTGGGTGCGGATGAGTTCCTCGCCGATGCTGATCTCGACGGTGCCGTCGACGATGGCGACCTGGACTTGGCGGCGCTTGAACTTGTTGCCGACGCGGTAGCTGGTGCCGGCGAACGAGACGTTGCCCCCGCCGTCGACCTTGCGGGTCACCGACGCCGACGACGCAGTGGGCCGTGGTGTGGAGGTGCGGCGGGGTGGGCGCTTCTGCCCGCGGGCGGTGGCCTTGGCCTGATCGGCGACCTTGTGGCGCCGGGCGTGCGTGGCGATCAGCACCCCTCGGTGATGGAGATGCACGAGGCGGCCGTCGCAGACGAGCTCGATCGTCTCGCCGGCAAGCCAGACACCGGCCTTGTAGGCGACCTTGGCAAAGGACACGGTGCCGCGCTCCGACACGCGCCGCGTGGCCGGTGGTTGTGCGGTGGTGGTGTCGGGGGCGGCACCCTCGAGCACGATGCTCGCCGGTGTTGCGGCGGCGAGGCGGAACCGCTCCCACGGGGCGACCATGCCCAGGCTCTGATGGGGCCGGTCGTGGTTGTAGCTGTGCACCCACTCATCCAGCCGGGCCTGGGCATCGGCCACATCAGCGAAGACCAGGCCGGTGAGGAACTCCTGGCGCAACGTGCGATGCCAACGCTCGACCTTCCCGGTCGTGGTCGGCGACCGGGGCGCGGTGAGTAGGTGCTTGATGCCGTTCTCCCGGCAGATCCGATCGAAGAGGACCTCGCCGGTGCCGGGCCCGAACCGGCCGGTGAACACCTTGCCGTTGTCGGTCAGGATCTGTTCCGGGACCCCGTAGCGGCGCAACGCCAACGCGAGCGCCTCACACGTCGGCCGAGCGGTCGCCCGGGCCACGACCTGGGCCGAGATCACGAACCGCGAGTGATCGTCGATTCCCGACACGATCTTCACCTCAGAACCGTCAACGAGGCGCACGCCGCCGACGATGTCCATCTGCCACAGCTCCATCGCCCGAGACCGTTCCCAACGCCGATAGTCGGCCTTCGAGCGCTTGCGGGCCTCGGGAGTGATCAGCCCGTGGCGGACCAGACACCGGTAGATCGACGACCGGCCCGGCACCGGATCGACACCCCCACGGCCAAGCCAGTGACCAATCGTGCGCGGCCCCCACCCCGGATGCTCCATGCGCATCTCCACGATCCGAGCCTCGACCTCCGGGGTCATCTGGTGCGGACAAGAACCTGGCACCGTCGACTGGTCCACCAACCCGGCCAACCCATGGGCCGCGTAGCGCCGCAACCACGATGCACGGACTGTCGGGTCACCCCGAAGCGCTCAGCCACCTCGGTCACCGGCACACCGTCGTTGATCACTTCCAACACCGCTGACAAGCGCTGTTCCACCAGACCGAGCTCCACAAGCACGACGACACCTCCGGTCGACTACGTCGACCAGAAGCACAGCCCGTCAGCCAGCCAGGTGTAACAGAGGTACCGGAGCCACTGTCGCCCAGGTACCGGGACAGGTGTCGCACAGGTACCGGAGCCGCGCCGGAACCCGTAACCCAACTACCGGAGCCGCAGTGTCCAGCATCTACCGGGACCGCACAGTGGGACCCTCCAGTCGCGCGGGAAATTCGCGGGAACGTTGTCGACCACCTCTCCCCTACCTGGGAGCGGCAAGCCCCTGAGCAGGGCGAACGTGGTGGGCGCGGAGGGACTCGAACCCCCGACATCTGCCTTGTAAGGGCAGCGCTCTAACCAGCTGAGCTACGCGCCCGAGAGGGGGACGAGGGTACTCGCCACCGGCCTGGCCGCCAGCAACGGGTCAGGCGAGGGCGGGGCGGGACTTCACCTGGGCGACGAGGCTCTCGAGCAGGGTGATCAGCGAGGACTTGACCGACTCGCGGTTGCGGGCGTCGCAGTCGACCACCGGCACCGCGGCGCCGACCCCGAGCGCCTCGCGGACCTCGTCGAGGTCGAAGCGGGGGGCGCCGTCGAAGTTGTTCACGCCGACCACGAACGGCACGGACTTGGCCTCGAAGTAGTCGATGGCCGGGAAGCACATGTCGACGCGGCGGGTGTCGACGAGCACGACGGCACCGAGCGCGCCGTTGCAGATGTCGTCCCACATGAAGCCGAAGCGGTCCTGGCCGGGCGTGCCGAAGAGGTACATGACGAGGCTCTCGTCGACGGTGATCCGCCCGAAGTCCATGGCGACGGTGGTCGTGGTCTTTCCGTCGATCAGCGACAGGTCGTCAACGCCGTCCGACACGGTGGTCATGGCCGCCTCGGTGCGCAGCGGCGTGATCTCGGAGATGGCTCCCACGAAGGTCGTCTTGCCGACGCCGAAGCCTCCGGCGACCACGAACTTCACGGGGATGATGCGGGGCCTGGGTGCCGCGTCGTCGGAGCCGGCGTCGGGCGTGCGTCCGAGCAGCGCCATCAGATCGACCTCACCCTCTCGATCATCCGGGTGAGCATGTCGAGCTCGATCTCGACCGGGTCGGTGTGGTGCACCTCGACGAGGCCTTGCGCGATCAGGTCGCCGGCGACCACCTGCACCACGCCGAGCACCAGCCCGAGCTTGGCGGCGACCTCGGCGACCGACAGCGGCTCCCCGCAGAGCCGCAGGATCTCCTGCTGCTCCGACGGCAGCCCGTCCGGCGGCTGGTCGGTGAGCGCCTGGAGCATCGTCTCCACGCGCAGGTCGCGGCGATCGGTCCGAGTCCGCCCGCCCGTCATGATGAACGGACGGACCAGGTCGTGCCCGGCGGCGTCGGTGCCGCTCACGAGACGAGCATCTCCTGCTTCAGCTCGGCGACCAGGCTCGGGGTGAGCACGGCGCCGGCCCGCTCCACGAGCAGCGTGGTCTGGTACCCGACGAGGCCGATGTCGCAGGCCTTGGTGGCGACGACGCCGAGGCAGCTGCCGTCCGAGATGGACGACATGAACAAGAAGCCGCGGCGCATGGCGACGATCACCTGCTCGAGGCCCTCGAAGCCGAAGCACTGCGAGGCTCCGTTGCCGAGGCTCACCATGCCGGAGATGATCGCAGCGAGCTGCTCAGCCGCCGGGCGCTCGAGGCTCGACGACATCGCCATGAGCAGGCCGTCCGACGACACCGCCACCGCGTCGGACACGCCGGCGGTGGACTCCACGAAGCCGTTGAGCAGCCAGCTGAAGCTGCGTGCATCCTGGCTCAGCCCGTTGTCGCTCATCGCACGCCCTCCTCGGGATCGCTCTCGTCGCTCGCGCTGTCGGCGTCGCCGCCGTTGGCCTCGGCCCGGCCGCGGTCGACGCCCGACTGGAAGCTGGACAGGAAGGAGTAGACGTCGTCCGGGCTCGAGCGGGGCGCCTCGTCGGCTCCAGATCGGTCAGCACCTCCGAGGGGCGCGAGGGGCACGTCGGGACGCTGGGCGCCGGGTACGCGGCGGGTCAGCCCACCGCCGACCGCCCCGGTCAGCTCGGCGGCGCTGGGCAGCG
>DATCYH010000253.1:0-3602 GCA_036570405.1 Nocardioides sp. | reverse complement strand
GGGGACAAATTGGTCGATCAGTGCACGAAGCATGCCCTCACGATCGCCGAAGTGATATTGCACCGCGGTCGTGTTCTTCTGCCCTGCCTCGCGAGTGATCTCGCGCAGGGAGACGCCCTCCAGGCCGCGCTCGGCGATCAGTGCGCCTGCCGCGTCGAGGATGCGCGTGCGTGCGTCGGGGCCATTGTTGGCCCGGCCATTGGCGCCTGCCCGTCGGGCGGGCTTGGTGGTGGGCGCGGAGCTGTTCATGAGTCGGCAGTCTAGCCGTATCTCGAGCGCGGGCAATTACTTTCTGAATCAAATGCCAAAACTCTTGTGTCAGTTGCCTTAACACGTTTAGCATCTCACGGAATGGCGCCCAGTGCGGCACGTCACGCAGCCTCCGAGAAAGGTTCAGGCGACGTACCCCTGGCCCGGATGTATGCCGAGGCCCGAATCGTGCGGATGGCAGACGGTCCCGACGTGCTGTCCCAGCCACCCCGAATCATGGAAAGGTGACGAGATGACCCTCGCCCGCAATGCCTTCGCGCTCCTGGACCGCACCACCGAGTCCCATGCCGGCGACCGGACGGCATACGGCTTCGAGGGCGAGGTGCGCACCTTCCGCGAGATGCGCGACGCCTCGCTCGAGGTGGCGGCTGGACTGGCAGCCAACGGTGTCGGCCGCGGCGACAAGGTCGCGGTGATGATGGGCAACCGGTTCGAGTGGGTCGAGACCTTCTTCGGTTTGGCCGCCCTCGGCGCGGTCTGCATCCCGGTCAACGTGCTGCTGACCGGCAAGGAGATCGAACACGTCTGCCGCGACAGCGACGCACGGTTCCTCGTCGTCGATGAGATCGGGTCGAGGATCGGGCGTCTCGAGCACTCCTTCGAGGCAGTGATCACCGTCGGGTCCGCTGCGATCGAGGCCGCCGGGCGCCGCCTGGAGTATGCCGACCTGCGTGCGGGGCACGCGCTGCCTGCCGACCATGTCGGGCCGGCGCTCGAGGACACCTTCCTGCTCTACTACAGCTCCGGGACCACCGGACTGCCCAAGGCCGCCGAGCACTCGCACGACGGGGTGCTGTGGAACGCGATGGGGCAGGTCCAGGGGCTCGGGCTGACCGGCGAGGACAGATATTTCGTGATCCCGTCGCTCTCGTGGGCAGCCGGGTTCCACAACCTCGTCATCGCACTCACCTGGGTGGGCGGCTATTCTGAGATTCGCTCCACCGGTGGCGCGACGATGGAGAACATCGTCGACTCGATCGAGGCCGCATCGATCACCCACGTGATGCTGGTGCCCAGCCTGCTGCGCGAGCTGGTCACCCGACCCGACCTGATGGCGCGGCTCAGTGCGAGCGCGCTGCGCTGGATCGTGACCGGTGCCGAGCCGGTGCCGAAGGCCGTCATCGAGACGGTGTGCCGCGGCATCCCCGACGTGGACGTCTGCCAGGGCTACGGGCTCTCGGAGTTCCCCACGATCTGCACCGTCCTGATGGCCGACGAGGTGTTCGACCACGAGGGCTCCGCCGGCCGGCCGTTGCCGCACACCGACCTTGCGGTCCGTGACGCCGAGGGCGTGATCCGTCGTTCCGGCCAGGGTGAGCTGCTGATCCGCTCCCTGGCCTCGATGAAGGGCTACTACGGCAAGCCCGAACAGACCGCTGAGGCCTTCCGCGACGGTTGGTTGCACACCGGCGACCTGGTGGCGATCGACGAGGACGGATTCATGACCGTGGTCGGCAGGACCAAGGACATGATCATCTCCGGAGGACTCAACATCTATCCCAAGGAGATCGAGGACATCATCCACCGCGCTCCCGGAGTGCTCGAGGCCGCAGTGGTCGGCGTACCGCACGAGCGCTTCGGCGAGACCACCGTCGCCATCGTGGTCACCGACGACCCGGCCTTCTCCACCGACGAGATCGAGCGGCTGTGCCAGGAGGAACTGGCGTCCTACAAGCGGCCCCGCCAGATCCTGGTCCGCAATGAGCCGTTGCCCCGCAATGCCAACGCCAAGCTGCTCAAGCGTGAGCTGCGGCCCTGGGCCACGGCGCAGCTCGGGAGCGGGGTTGCCGAGCAGTCCGCAGTGCAGGCGGACTCGACGTCGTGACCGCCCCGCGCTTCGGGATGACCATCCCGCTCGACGACGTACCCCTCTGTTCGGTGCCCGACGTGGCGCGCGAGCTGGAGGACCTCGGCTACACCGATCTGTGGACCGCTGAGGGGATGGGCGCGGACGGGTTCACGCCCTTGGCCGCCGCGCTCGGCGTCACCTCGTCGGTGCACCTGGGCGTCGCCATCGCACCGGTGTTCACCCGCGGCCCGGCGTTGCTCGCGCAGACCGCGGCGACGATGGCCGCGATGGCGCCGGGGCGGTTCACGCTCGGGCTCGGCGCCTCGTCCGACGTGATCGTGGAGAAGTGGAACTCGATTCCTTTCGACAAGCCACTCTCGCGCAGCCGTGACATGCTCCGCTTCCTGCGCGCGGCGCTGGGAGGGGAGCGGGTGGACGAGGAGTTCGCGACCTTCGCCGTGCAGGGCTTCCGCGCGGGCGTCGTACCCGAGATCCCACCGAAGCTGCTGCTGGCCGGGCTGCGCGGCAAGATGCTCGACCTGGCTGGTTCCCACGCTGATGGCGCCGTGCTCAACTGGCTCTCTGCCGAGGACGTCGGACGGGTCGTGCCCTCGGTGAGAGCGCACGGTGCCGACAAGGAGATCGTCTGCAGGATCCTGGTCGCGCCGACCGCCGACGCGGACGTCGCCCGCGGCGTGGCGCGACGTCTCATCGGCACCTATCTCAACGTGCCGGTCTATCGGGCCTTCCATGCCGACCTGGGTCGTGACGAGCTCGAGCCGATGTGGAAGCTGTGGGCCGATGGCGATCGATCGGCAGCCGTGGCGGCGATCCCGGACCACGTCGTCGACGAGCTCGTCGTGCACGGACCTCCGGGTGTGTGCAGCGAGCACATCGCGCGCTACGTCGAGCACGGGGTCACCGTGCCGGTCGCCTCGCTGCTTCCGGTCGGGGTGGACCCACTCGAGGCCTGCCGGGCGCTCGCGCCCTCCTGACAACCACTCACCACCAACCACAAGGGGAACCATGACCGACACCGCATCCACCGAATTCACCGGCAAGACCGTCCTGATCACCGGCGGCAGCCGGGGGATGGGCGAGCAGATGGCGCACGCCTTCGCCGCTCGGGGAGCGAACATCGTAGTGGCAAGCCGCAAGGTGGAGAACTGCCGCAGCGTGGCTGATGACCTGGTGCGCAAGCACGGCGTACGCGCCTTGCCGGTGGGCTTCAACGCCAGCTCGTGGGACGACTGCGACCGGCTGGTCGAGGAGGCGTACGCCGAGTTCGGCAGCGTCGACGTGTTGATCAACAACGCCGGGATGTCGCCGCACTATCCGAGCCTGGCCGAGGTGAGCCAGGAGCTCTTCGACAAGGTGATCGCGGTGAACCTGCGTGGACCGTTCCGGCTCAGCGCTGTCATCGGCACCCGGATGGCCGAGGGTGACGGTGGGACGATCATCAGCATCGGCTCCATCGAGGCGATCCGTCCCCAGCCCGAGGCCCTGCCCTATGCCGCCGCAAAGTCCGGCCTGCACGTGCTCA
>DATCYH010000252.1:0-3921 GCA_036570405.1 Nocardioides sp. | reverse complement strand
GTCGGCCAACACCGCTGCGACGTAGGGCTGGTGGCCCTGCCCGGCACGCCAGTTGCTTGCCCCGTTGAGAGTCCGATCGGTGAACGCTGCCCCCGCCGTGGTGGCGGAGGCCCCGACGAAGATCAGCGCGGTCGTCGCCGCCACAGCGGGGATGACAGATCGACCAACGCCGCTCGCCCTGCGCCGAGGCCGGCGGCGCTGACTCTGCCGGTCCCCGGGGTCACGGACCACACGGAGCATCGTCCACTTCGGTGGCTCGCCGTCGAGGTTGCGTGTGGCCACCACGAAGGCCGCAATGGTGAACAGCAGCGCCAGCAGCAGCTTGAGCCACTGGTCGGTCTGCATCCAGACCACGGGCAGCCCGACCCACGGGACCAGAAGAACCGCTTGGGAGTCGACGGCCCCACGCGGCAACGGCGTCACGTCGGTGAGGTTGTTGGCGTCACCCGCAGTCGTGTAGTCCCCGTCGTCGCGCAGCTCCACGATCCGGTGCACGAGCGTCCGCTCGGTGCGCGAGGAAGGGTCGTCGAAGACGAACACTCGCCCCACGCGTACCTTGTCACCAGCTTCCAGCGGGCGTGCCAGGGTCACGTCGCCCACGGCGATCGAGGGCTCCATGGAACCCGACTTGACCACATAGGCGCCCCACCCCACCGCGAGCGGGGCCACCGCGATCACGACGAGGGCGAGCAGGAGTGAGCGATAGGCGCGTGCGCCCAGGACGACCAGGACGCGGGACCAAGCAGCCACGACCGGCAACTTGTCCGGTTGGCCACTCATGACTCGTCGGTGCGCATCTCCCATTGGATGTCGATGCCGGTCTTGGCGCCCTGCAGCTGGTCGATCTGCTGCTGCGTCATTCCGGTGGTGTCGAACTTCCAGGTGATCTGGTAGGTCTTGGACTCCGCTCCGCCACCGCTGACCTTCCAGCCGCCGATCCCGGCCTCATAGGTGTTCGCCAGGGCGAGTTCGGCCAGGGAGGCGTCGGTGACCAGGGCAGGACCGTCAGCTACGAAACCCGCACAGTTGGCGAAAGAGCCGCCGTCGCCGGAAGAGATGCTGATCTTGACCCGGTTCTCGAGACCCTGTACGGAGGTGACCGGGTTGACGGCATACCCCTTGACGGTGCTTGGCACCGAGGCGTCCGCGGTCACCTTGATGCACTTCGTGTCGGTCTGGGCGGGCAGCATGTTGGCAACCTGGAACCGAGCTGCTCCCGAGTCGTCGTCGGTGAGGTTGACCGATCCGGTGGACCATTCGTTGCCTGAGTTTCGGGTCTGGCCTGTGAATGCCGCGTACGACGCCTGATAGACGAGGGCGCCCGCGGCGACGATGGCAATGGGTGTGGTCGCGGCCGCCAGAAACTTCTGCGTGCGCTTGGAGGGCTTCTCCATGATGTGTGTGCTCCCGAATGGTTCTTATGATTTGCGTGACCAAAGGTAGGGGCCGTGGGACCGCTGCGCAGCGGAACCACAAAACTCGCAAATCGCCGGGAACCTCCCTGGGCCCGCAACCGCGGACCTGAGGGAATGACCAGGCCCATCACTCCTCGGGATGGGCGACCTTCGAGCAACTCGCCTCGTGCTCCCGCTCCAGTCGCGCACCCACGATGCCGGTGTCGAAGAGGCACTCCCCGTCGGTGATCGACGCGAACAGCGTGTCGTCGTCCTGGACCATGTAGAACGCCTCCTCGGCTCCGCCGAGCAGCTGCAGGTGCCGACCGACCAAGTCCGACACCTCGTCGGCCGGGACGCCGGACGGCAGCTGCACCGTCGCGAAGTCGTCGTACAGACCGATCGCGCTGCCCTCGGGCAGGTCTTCGCTGAGCTCGTCGAACAGAGCGAGCTCAGCGGGGCCGGGGAAACCCTCCTCGGCGCTGATCAGCCAACCGGTCTCGCCGCCGGCCTGCACACGCCAGCTGGCGTCGGGGATGTCCGCGTGGGCCTCTTCGAGATCGGCCAGCTTCTGCAGCACACTGTCCCGACCGGGCTCCTCGACCTCGACGGTGTAGGCGGTGAACACGTGCGGCTTCTTGGAGACGTCCTGGGTGTTGATGTCAGCGAGCACCGCCCCGCTGCCGAGGACGGGAATCGCATTCGCGGTGGCTTTCCGGACAGCCTCCCCCTTCGCGTCCGGCTCGAAGCTGCGCAGGTGGATGGTGTCGTCGCCGACCAGGACGTCCAGGTCGCCCTCCTCGCCGTGGTGCACGTCGGCGAAGGCGTCGTTCGTCGTGAGGACGACGTCGGCGATCGCATCCGGCTCGGCATCGGCGGTCATGGTGACCCGGAGTGCGAGCTTGCCGGAGTCCAGGGTCAACGGTTCGGTGTAGTCGAGAGTCACCTCCGAGACGCCCGGCAGCCGGGACAACGTGTCGCGCAGGTCCTCGGCGTCGTCCTCGTGGCTGGGGTTGGCGCACGCGGCAAGCAACGGGACGGACAGCGCGGCAAGCGAGACGAGGAAGGCGGTGGGCTTCATGACCCCAGACTTTCCCAGCACCGCACGCGCGGTCATGAGTCGACGTACTCAATCTGAGGCACTCAGACCTCGACCTAGGTCACTCTCCCCATGTGCGCGACTACCTCAGGGGCGCACTGTCGGGTCATCGAATCGAATCCTGAGGAGCAGCACCATGAACAGCGGAAACTTCTTCACCGACGCGGAGCTCGCCTACCGCCAGACCCGGGTCAGGGACGAATGGAAGCCGGTCCGCCGCAAGCGGAGCAGGCTTCCGGACCTCCCGTCCGTACGTCGTCCACTCCACGACGACGACGTCGCCTGAGGCCAGCTGAGCACGAGTGACTGCGACAGCGGCCCACGCGATATCCACGAGCGCCATCTCCCCCTCAACCGGCATCATGGGGGACGTGGCGACATCCGGACTCCAGCACAGGCTCGTCGGGCGCGATGCCGAGCTCACCGAGCTCGGTGAGCTCCTGGGCATCCGCGGCGCGGACGCTGTGCGGCCCGTGGGACAGCCGGACGTCGTGCTCCTGTCCGGGGACGCCGGGGTCGGCAAGACCCGTCTGCTGACCGAGTTGCGCGACATCGCCTTCGCCGAGGGCTGGCAGGTGGTCGCCGGGCACTGCCTCGACTTCGGGGACAGTGCGCTTCCTTACCTGCCGTTCTCCGAAGTGATGGGGCGCCTGGCCGCTGACCTGCCCGGTGTCGTGGACGACGTCGCCGCGGTGCATCCCGGCCTGGCGCGACTCCAGCCCGGCCGCCGGATGATCAGCGGAGACTCCGGTGAGGGCACGGTGGATCGCCAGCACATCTTCGAGGCTGTCGTTGCACTCCTCGAGTCGGCCGCCGTGAAGGCGCCGCTCCTGCTCGTCATCGAGGACGTGCACTGGGCCGACCAGTCCACCCGCGACCTGATCAGCTTCCTGATCTCGAGACCATTCACCAATCGCGTGGCAGGGGTGCTCAGCTATCGCGGCGAGGACCTGCACCGGCGGCATCCGCTGCGTCGCCAGGTCGCCGAGTGGTCCCGGGTGCGCGGCGTCGAGCGTCTCCAGCTGCCGCCGCTCGCGCCCGCCGCGGTCCGGGAGATGATCCGCGCACTTCATCCCGACGAGATCACCGAGGCCGGGTTGGCCGACATCATCGACCGGGCCGAGGGCAACGCCTTCTTCGTGGAGGAGCTGGTCGGGGCCACCTGGGCCTCGCGGGTTCCCGAGGACCTGGCCGACCTGCTCCTTGTCCGTCTGGACGGGCTCGACGAGACCGCGCGCCGCGTCGTGCGCGCCATCTCTGCCGCCGGCCGTCGCGTCTCCCACGAGCTTCTCGCCGAGGCCAGCGGGGTGCCCGAGAGCGATCTCGACGCGGCCCTGCGCTCGGCCGTCGACAGCCACGTCCTGGTCACCGAGAGCGGCGATTCCTATGCCTTCCGGCACGCGCTGCTGGCCGAGGCGGTGCACGACG
>DATCYH010000251.1:0-3125 GCA_036570405.1 Nocardioides sp. | reverse complement strand
AGGACTGAGGATCCGCGGGGTCGATGTGCACGCTGCGATCGGCATGGGCGGGGACAAGCTCGTCGCGCACGTGGCGGGCGACTCGGCCGAGTGGGCCGTCGGTGACCAGGTCCGTGAGGCTCACGACGAGCACTTCCGCGCGTTCCTGCCCACCCTCGAGGAGGTCGACGGTGCCAGCGAACTCCTCGAGCGACTCGCGTCCAGCCATCGACTCGTCCTGGCCAGCTCCGGAGAGGAGGAGGTCACCCACGACCTCCTCACCCACATCTCCGGTGCGCACCACCTGTCCGCCATTGTCAGCGGTTCGGACGTGCGAGCCAGCAAACCCTCACCCGACCTCCTGCTCGCGGCGGCGCAGCGCGTCGGCGCCGAGCGTCCCATCGTCATCGGCGACGCCGTGTGGGATGCCCGAGCCGCCCAGGCTGCCGGGTTTCCCTGCATCGGCCTGCGCACCGGCGGCATCTGCGCCGAGACGCTCAGCGATGCCGGCGCCGAGTGGATCTATGACGGGCCCAGGGATCTCGTCTCCTCCTTGGACCGGGGCCCGCTCGGAAGCGCAGGCCAGTGAGGCGTCGATCGTCATGAGCGCCAAGACCCGCAGCACCGTTCCCGGCAAGCCTTTGGGTCGCAAGGAGCTGCGGGCGATCGACGCGTGGTGGCGGGCCGCCAACTATCTCAGCGTCGGCCAGATCTATCTGATGGACAACCCGCTGCTTCGCGTCCCGTTGGAGCCGCACCACGTGAAGCCTCGGCTGCTCGGGCACTGGGGCACCACTCCGGGACTGACCTTCATCCATGCGCACCTCAACCGGGCGATCATGGCTCGCGATCTCGACCTGTTCACCATCACCGGCCCCGGTCATGGCGGCCCGGCCGCGCTGGCAGCTTCTTGGCTCGACGGGACCTACACGCAGACCTACCCCGAGGTCGGCCGGGACATCGACGGAATGCACCGTCTGTTCAAGCAGTTCTCATTCCCGGGCGGGGTCCCGAGCCACGTCGCACCCGAGACACCCGGCTCGATCCATGAGGGCGGCGAGCTCGGCTACTCGCTGGCGCACGCCTATGGCGCAGCCTTCGACAACCCCGACCTGGTGGTGGCTGCGGTCGTCGGAGACGGGGAGGCCGAGTCCGGCCCCCTAGCCGCGAGCTGGCACTCGACCAAGTTCGTCGACCCTCGGCGCGACGGCGCCGTACTCCCGATCCTCCATCTCAATGGCTACAAGATCGCCAGCCCCACCGTCCTTGCCCGTGTCCCGGAGGACGAATTGCTCTCGCTGTTGCGAGGCTATGGGCACACTCCACATGTCGTCGCCGGCGACGACCCGGACACGATGCACCAAGCCTTCGCAGCGACCCTGGACCACTGCCTCGACGAGATTCGCGAGATCCAGACGGAGGCGCGCACGTCCCGCCGACAGCCGGTCGAGCGTCGCGCCTGGCCGATGATCGTGCTGCGCAGCCCCAAGGGATGGACCGGGCCGAAGAGAGTCGACGGCCAGCAGATCGAGGGCTCGTGGCGCTCCCACCAGGTGCCGTTCTCCGACGCGCGCGGCGACGACGACCACCGCAAGGTGCTGGAGAAGTGGCTGCGCAGTTATCAGCCCGAGAAGCTCTTCGGCCCCGACGGAACACCGGTGGCCCAGATCGCTGACCTGCATCCGGTCGGTAACCGCCGGATGGGCGCCAACCCGCACACGAACGGCGGCCTGTTGACCCAGCCGCTCGACCTGCCCGACTTCCGCGAGTACGCCGTCCCGGTGCAGCGCCCCGGGACCGGCCAGGTGGAAGCCACCCGTGTGCTGGGCGCGTTCCTCCGCGACGTGATGACAGGCAATGACGAGACGTTCCGGATGATGGCTCCCGACGAGCACAACTCCAACCGGCTCCAGGACGTGCTGGAGGTGACCGACCGGGCCTGGAACGCCGAACTGCGCCCGGGCGACGACCACCTGGCCGCCGATGGACGGGTGATGGAGGTGCTCTCCGAACACATGTGCCAAGGCTGGTTGGAGGGCTACCTGCTCACCGGGCGCCACGGCCTCTTCTCCTGCTACGAGGCGTTCGTGCACATCGTGGACTCGATGTTCAACCAGCACGCCAAGTGGCTCAAGACCAGCAACGAGATCGCCTGGCGACGTCCGATCCCGTCCCTCAACTATCTGCTCACCTCGCACGTCTGGCGACAGGACCACAACGGCTTCTCCCACCAGGACCAGGGCTTCATCGACCATGTGGTGAACAAGAAGGCCGACGTGATCAGGGTCTATCTCCCACCGGACGCCAACACCCTGCTGTCGGTGGCCGACCACTGCCTGCGGTCTCGGCAATATGTGAACGTCATCGTGGCCGGCAAGCAGCCGGCGCTGCAATATCTTTCGATGGACCAGGCACTCGTGCACGCCGCCAAGGGCATCGGAATCTGGGAATGGGCCGGCACCGAGTCTGAGCAGGTCGCCGAGCCTGACGTGGTGATCGGCTGTGCCGGGGACGTGCCGACGATGGAGGCACTGGCCGCTGTCGACATCCTCAGGCACGAGTTCGACGACCTCCGGATCAGGTTCGTGAACGTGGTCGACCTGATGCGCCTGCAGCACGAGCACGACCATCCGCACGGCCTGAGCGATGCCGACTTCGACGCGCTGTTCACCACCGACCGACCGGTGATCTTCGCCTACCACGGTTATCCGTGGCTGGTGCATCGGCTGACCCACAACCGCACGAACCACCGCAACTTCCACGTGCGCGGATATGTCGAGGAAGGAACCACCACGACCCCGTTCGACATGACCGTGCTCAACGGGATCGACAGGTTTCATCTCGCCCTTGACGTCATCGACCAGGTGCCGCAGTTGCGCTCGAGGGCCGGCGCGGTCAGGGAGCGCCTGCTCGGCAAGCTCGTCGAGCACCGACACCATGTGCACACCCACGGTGAGGACATGGCAGAGGTGCGTGACTGGCAGTTTCGGGTCGACGGCAACCCCGGCGGTGGCACCTCTCAGGACAGCGCCGCTGAGGGCTGAGGTGTGAAGCGGTCGAGGCCTCTGAGTCGCGGATCGACGATCAGGCCGTGGCCAAAGCTCCAGAAGGCGTGCGGTGCAGCAGCCCGTCCGTGATCGCGAAGG
>DATCYH010000250.1:0-4475 GCA_036570405.1 Nocardioides sp. | reverse complement strand
CGCCGGTGACTTCATGGTGACCTCGCTCAACGAGGCCGAGGGTCGACTCGACCTGGTGGTCTGCGACGTGTCCGGCAAGGGCGAGGACGCCGGCACCCGGGCGCTCCTGCTCTCCGGGGCGTTCGGGGGACTGCTGGGTGCGTTGCCCCCTGCGGACTTCCTGCCTGCGGCCAACGACTACCTGCTCCGGCAGAACTGGGTCGAGGGGTTCGCCACCGCCGTGCACCTCTCGGCCGACCTGGCCACGGGTGATGTGGTGATCCACTCCGCAGGCCACCCGCCGGCCGTCCAGCTCCGGGCCGGCTCGGGCAAGTGGAGCGTGCACGAGGCCGAAGGCCCGATCCTGGGGCTGATGCCCGGAGTCGAGTTCGTCCCGGTGCACTCCGTGATCCGCCCGGGCGACGCGATGCTCCTCTACACCGACGGACTGGTGGAGACCTCGACCCGCGACATCAGCCTCGGCATCGACAAGCTCCAGGGCCAGGCCGAGCGAGAGATCCTGGGCGGCTTCCAGCACTACACCGACCGGCTCATCGACGCGCTCGGATCCGCCGCCGACGACCGGGCCCTCCTGCTGCTGCACAGGCGCTGAACGCGTCGGATGCGGGTCGTGCCCGACGGGCGCGGAAAACTGGCCTGATTGGGAGGCGTCCCACGGTGTGTGGCACCATGTCACGGCACGAATAGGTGCGCGCGGATGTAGCTCAATGGTAGAGCCTCAGTCTTCCAAACTGATTACGCGGGTTCGATTCCCGTCATCCGCTCCAAGTGTCCACAAACGCACGTTCTGCGGGCATCTTGGCGGGGCGTAGCGTAGTGGCTAGCGCGCCTGCTTTGGGAGCAGGAGACCGCAGGTTCGAGTCCTGTCGCCCCGACTGTCCGAGCGGTCACGCGACTGGTTGGACCGCTTGCACCATCCACTGACACTGAGGAGAAAACCTGTGAAGAGCGCCGTCGAGACCTTGAGCCCGACCCGGGCCAAGCTGACCGTCGAGGTGCCCTTCGAGGAGCTCAAGCCGAGCCTCGACGCGGCGTACAAGAAGATCGCCCAGCAGATCAACGTCCCCGGCTTCCGCCGTGGCAAGGTGCCCGCGATGGTGATCGACCGTCAGGTCGGCCGTGGCGTGGTCCTCGACGAGGCGATCAACGAGACCCTCCCGAAGAAGTACATCGAGGCGCTCCAGGAGAACAACCTCGAGCCGCTGGCCCAGCCCGAGATCGAGGTGACCCGCCTCGAGGACAACGACGTGCTGGAGTTCACCGCCGAGGTCGACATCAAGCCCGAGTTCGAGCTCCCCGACTACGAGGGCCTCGAGGCCGAGGTCGAGGACACCGAGGTCACCGACGAGGACCTCGAGGAGCAGATCAAGGCCCTCCGCGAGCGCTTCGGCACCCTGAACACGGTCGAGCGCGCGGCGGCCGACGGTGACTACGTCACCATCGACCTCAAGGCCAGCCAGGACGGCGAGGTCGTCGACGGCGCCGAGGCAGCCGGGATGTCCTACCAGGTCGGTCGCGGTGGCATGCTCGACGGCCTCGACGAGGCGCTGCTCGGGCTCTCCGCAGGTGAGTCCACCACCTTCTCCTCCGAGCTGGTCGGTGGCGACCTGGTCGGCCAGGCCGTCGAGGTCGAGGTCACCGTCTCGCAGGTCCAGGAGCAGGAGCTGCCCGAGTTCGACGACGAGTTCGCCCAGCTCGCCTCCGAGTTCGACACCGCCGAGGAGTTCACCGCCGACGTGCGCGAGCGTCTCGGCCGGGGCAAGCGCCTCGAGCAAGCTGCGGCCGCTCGTGACGCCGTCCTGGAGGTCCTCCTCGACAAGGTCACCATCCCGCTCCCCGAGACCCTGGTCACCGAGGAGCTCAACTCGCGTCGCGAGAACATCGAGCAGCAGCTGATGATGGCTGGCCTCACGATGGAGAAGTACCTCGAGGACGAGAAGCAGACCGTCGAGGAGTTCGAGTCCGACCTGGACCGGCGGGTCCGCGACGCGATCACCGCGCAGTTCATCCTCGACGAGGTGGCGAAGAAGGAGGAGTTCGGCGTTGACCAGCAGGAGCTCTCCGAGCACCTGGTGCGCCGCGCCCAGCAGTCCGGCCAGGACCCGCAGGAATTCGCGAACCACATGTTCGAGCACAACCACATCCCCGAGCTCGTCCAGGAGATCCTGCGCGGCAAGGCACTCTCGGTGATCGTCGAGTCGGCGACCGTCAAGGACGCCAGCGGCAACGTGGTCGAGCTGAAGAACCTGCGTCCCGACGGCACCATCGGTGAGCCCGAGGCCGAGGCCGCCGAGACCGGCGCCGATGAGGCAGCAGCCGACGAGGCTGGCACCGAAGCGGTTGCGGCCGACGAGGCTGGCGCTGACGAGGCTGCGGCCGACAAGGCCTGAGCACACCCGTCACACCACGCACGACGTACGAACACGCACGAAGGACACGCCCAGCGGCTCCGGCCGCCGGGCGTGTCCTGCATTTCGCCCACCCGTCGCCAATTCGCATCCTGACCCCCGCCGACCCGTCGCGAGTTCGCATCCTGACCCCCGCCGACCCGTCGCCAGTTCGCATCCTGCGAGCCGTGGGGGCACCACCTGCCCATCGTGACGGCGTGGTTGGTTGAGTGCGAGGCCGCCGGAACGGAGACTCTTCCCATGTCCACCACGTCGCCGACCATCGGGCTCTTCCGTGACCTCGTGGACCTGCCGTTCCGCCTGCTGGGCCTCGAGCGCGCACCGCGAGCGCTCACCGCGCCCTTGACGCGATCGGCCCCCTCGAGCGCCCCGGTGTTGTTCCGCAGCGCGGGCCACCAGGTCGCACTCGACCCGGACAGCGTGGAGCAGGCCTTCCCGCACGCCACCGACCGCCTGGTCCTCTTCGTCCCCGATGGTGACGACGACGAGAGTTGCTGGGCCGAGCACCTCGACCAGGTCGGTGGCACCTACCCCTCCCGGTTGGCGTCGTTGCTGGACTGGACGCCGGTCCACATGCTCGTCGCCCCAGGGCCGAGACCCGCCGAGCTGGCCGTGGACGTGGTCTCCTCGGTGCAGGCACTGGTCGGTGCGTGGCCGGTCGACGTGCGACGCATCGCTCTCGTCGGCCACGGTTCGGGCGGGCTGGTGCTCCGTGCCGCGGTCGCGGTCGAGGCGTTCGGCGGTGAGTCGTGGCTGGACCTGGTCAGCGACATGGTCCTGCTCGGCACCCCTCACCTGGCCGTGCCGGCCTCGGGAACGAACTTGTCCCGCCGGGTCGAGGAGGAGTGGGCGGGCATCACGACCGAGGACGTCGCCGATCCGCACATCCCTGCGTTGTCCGGCGTGCGTTATGCCGTGGTCACCGGCAAGCACCGGATGAGCGAGAGCCGGCTCGGGGGACTGGTGGGCGACCTGCTCTGGTGGCGCCGCCGGTTGCCCACCCGTCCGCGCAAGGCCCGCGATCTCTTCCCCACGGCCTCGCTGCACCATGTGGAGACCGGGCAGCTCTCCCTGCGCAACCATCCCGACGTCCACCAGGCGATGCTGGGCTGGCTCGCCTGAGGGTCGACTCATGCCCTGGATCACCCTGCGCCAATCAGTGAACAGGTGTACACTCAGTGGCTGGTCCCGGCAACTCGAAGGTGTGCAATGAGCGTCACGACCGCCCCGAGGGGCACCCCAGGCACTCCGGGCGTCATCGACGCCTTGGGCCTGCTTCCCACGATCGTCGGCAACGAGATCGTGCTGGCCACCGTTCGCGACACCCACAAGGCTTGGGCCGGCCGGATCCACGGCCTGTTGAACAGGGCTTCCGGCGACCGCACCCGGGGCGTGCAGGTGGTCCATGACGGCATCTCCGCGGGTGTGTACGGCTCGATCTCGCTCGGCCTCTCCACCACCGGTATGGCGCTCAAGACCGCGGGGCGCCTCGGCATGGGACCCCGCCTGGACGACTCACCGAGGGGCCGGTTCGTCCGGGCAGCCGTGAACGGCCTGATCGGGGACCGCTTCGTGACCGACGGGTCGTCGCTGGCGATCGACATGGGTGTGCGCCTTGCCGGTGCCGACGTACCGCTGTGCCAAGACCGACTCTCGACCGCCTTCCCCGATGCCACCCCACGCATTGGCGTCTTCATCCACGGCCTCTCCGAGAACGAGAGCTACTGGGACCTGCGCAAGGACGAGCTGGGGACGACGTACGCCGAGACGCTGGCGGGGCTCGGCTGGACGCCGGTGATGCTGCGGGTCAACACCGGACGGGCGATCCGCGACAACGGGGTGGAGCTCGCCGCGCTCCTGCGCACACTTGTCGCCGAGTGGCCCGGTGGCGTGGAACGGGTCGCCCTGATCGGCCACTCGATGGGTGGGCTGATCGCGCGCGCTGGTTGTGCGGTCGTCACCGACGAGGAAGAGCCGTGGACGAGCCTGATCAGTGATGTGGTCACCCTCGGAAGTCCCCATGCGGGGGCTCCCATCGCGGTCGCCCTCGGACACAGCAGCCGGCTG
>DATCYH010000249.1:0-7939 GCA_036570405.1 Nocardioides sp. | reverse complement strand
GCCGAGGGGTACGCCCGCTTCGGGGAAGTTCGGCGACACCTGGTTGGCGCCGACCTCGAGGTGCGCTCTGAAACGGCCAGGTCGATGCCGGTCGCCGGGCGTGCTGTCGCCATCGATCCGCCCGCCTGGGTCGCGGCTGCCGTGGCGGCGAGCAGGGCCGTGATCAACGAGGAGCGAGCGGCCGCCCGCGAGCTCGTCCAGGGCCAGTGGGAGAAGCGGCAAGCGGAGGAGCTCGAACGAGCGCAGCGCGTCCACGGCTATCGGCGAGCTCGTCTGGACAGCCGGATCGCGGCAGAGCTGCGCTGGATCGAAGATGTCGAGCACAGCGGGAGCGATCGTCAGCGCAAGGTGCTGCCCGCTCGTCGGGGCAAGGTGGCCAAGGATCGAGAGCGAATCGAGCTGATGGAGGCGGAGCATCGCGTGAAGCTCGGTGAGCTCCACAACAAGCGGGCAGAAGTTGCCGAGCAGGTCTGGGGCGCAGGTCTCGTGGTGGGTCTGTGAGCGCGATCGCCTACGGCATCGACTTCGGGACCACAAACTCCTCGATCTCGATAGCGCATGCCGACGGTACGGTCGAGCTCGCCCCGCTCGGCTCCCGTGGTGAGACATCGATTCCATCGATCCTCTACCTGGATCCGACAGGTAACCGGAGCGTCGGCGACCTCGCGGTGAGAACGCACCTCGTAAACGGGGTCGGTCACGGCCGGTTGATGTCCTCGGTGAAGGCCTGGCTGACCGACGAGAGCTTCACGACCACGGAAGGCCCCGATGGACGTTCGCTCTCCATGTCGGATCTCGTCGCGGGAATCCTGATGTTCCTCAAGCAGCAGGCTGATCGTGAGAGCGGTGTTCGTTGCGAGCGCGCCGTGATCGGGCGCCCCGTCGTCTTCGCGGGTGCGGAGGGCGCCCGATTCGAAGCAAGGACGGCGCTCGCCAAGGAACGGCTCGTGCAGGCCGGCCGGGACGCCGGCTTCCGTGAGGTTGCCCTGCTAGACGAAGCCACCGCTGCGCTCCATGGAGACCCGATCGACACCGGGCTCCTCCTGGCCCTCGACTTCGGGGGCGGGACCTTCGACGTGCCCATCGTCGAGGCGACGCCCATGAAGCGAACAGTCCTCGCGACTCATGGAGTTGCGGTTGGCGGTGAGTACTTCGACAGCCTGCTCTTCGACGATGCCGTAGCCGCCCAGCTGCAACTGACCAGGGAGCACCTGCGGGATGGCAAGCGCCTGCCGGTACCCGCCTCTATCCGGCGGATGCGCTCGCTGTCAGGGACGCTGGCGATGATGTCTGACGACAGTGCGTTGGTGGCACTGGAACGCTGGCGGGGCTCGTTGCCCGAGGTGAGCAGCATCCTCCTCGGTGGGCACGGCTACGCGTTCTATCGATCGGTCGAAGGCGCCAAGATCGACCTCTCGCGTGCGGATCAGGCGGAGGTGATGTTCAGCCGGCCCGATATCAAGGTGAGCGCGGCCGCACACCGCGGCCGGTTCGAGGAGCTGCTCGGCCCGTCGTTGGCGCTCGTCTCCGAGGCGATCGACCGTGCGCTCGACGTTGCGTCGGTCGCTGCGGCGGACGTGTCCCATGTCCTTCGCACCGGCGGGTCATCACGCATCCCCGCGTTCGTCCGCATGGTCGAGCAACGCTTCGGGTCGCACACGGTCCACGAGCGCGACGTCTTCGCTACGGTCGCGCTCGGACTCGGAGCCCACGCCCGAAACCTATGGGGGTCATGATGCTGCGGCGGCGCGCCAAGAGGATCGACGAGCTCGTCCAAGAACAGGACGAGGAGAACCAGGCGGACGCCAACCAAGCTGCGGTGCAGGACATCGGCTTCGATGTTCCGCCCCATGTCGGGGCGCAACGACGCGTGGAACCACCTCCGCGCCCATGACGGGAGACCAGTGGACGACCTAGAGGCCACCCGACGCCGGGGGAAGTACGAGCAGATCTCAGCAGCGCAAGCGCGAGACGCCGGTCGCCTCGACGAGATCGCCAACCTCGAGGCAACTAGAGCCGAACGCGCCGCTGAACTCGCGCCGATCCTGGCGGCCCTGCAGGCAGGTGGTTCCGCGGCCGATTTCCGTGCGTCGGTCGACAAGTGGAGCCGGAAGCCGGGCTACTCGACGTTCAACAGCCCGAACGGGCAGATGTTCCTGAACCAGCTGGTGGGTGCAGCTCCTGACGACGAGGTGGCTGACTTCCTTCGCAAGGCGCTCGAGCTCCCGGCGAGCGTCGATGCTGCCCGCGCACAGATGGTCGAGGCCGTCGAGTTCGTCGCCTCTGTGCGCAAAGGCGCGTATCCCGCGCCAGCTCGAGTGCCATTCCTCTGCTCGTTCTTCTGGGGGCTGCAGGATCCGGATGCCTGGCCGATCGCCTGGCCGAGCGCGATGTCAGCCGTCGCTGAGCTGTCGTGGCTCGAGTACAGCGAGGACCTCGTCGTCGACTACCTCGCGTTTCGATCGATCCTGTTTGATCTCGGGGTCGCCCCACGCGAGGCGGCGCACACGCTCTTCTGGTTCGACTCACACCGCTTCGTGGGACTCGATCCGTCGCTGATCGATCGCTGCCGGCGCGCTCACGAGATCACGCGCGATCGACGTGCTCATGACGGCTACAAGGACGCCGACCAGGAGGCCGAGGCGCGCACACACGCTCGAGCTGTGCTGGCCGAGCTGAAGCTGCTGGGTCGAGAACAGCAGGAGCGGGTCGCCGAGGCCGTCGGTCGCACGGTGAAGGCCGTGCTGCCCGGACCAAAGTGGGACGCCACCGTCTACCGAGCTGACGGGTGGATGTCTTGGCGGGTCGGTACCGGTGCAGGCGCCGGAATCCGCGTATGGGTCACGCTCGAAGGGATCGCGATAGGCGTCTACTGCGGCCACTACCGGACCGGTTGGTACGAGGAGGTCCCTGAGCTCGTCGCCGGCAAGGTCCCGGTTGGAGCCCGGGCCATGGCCGTCGCGGTCGGTGACCGTCGGGTGCACCCGGAAGAGGACGGCTTCGGTCGCGAGTGCCTGATCGGTTGGTGGCACCCGGATGAGGAGCTCCTCGACCGCGCCGACCTCGGGGACTTGATCGTGCGATCGGCTTCAGACCTCCAGCCGGTGCTCGACGCGCTGCTCATCGGAGCGGATCAAGGTGTCGGCGGTTCGGGCACAGGCACGACGAGCCAGCCTATTGATCCGGACCTACTGAAGCTGCGCGATCTCTTCCTGCGCGAGCGTGCGTATCCCACCGATCGTGATGAGCACCAGTGGGCCGACCGCGAGCAGATGGCAAAGCTGCTGCGGCCCGAGGAGCTGCCCATCGCTGACCTCGGCGAGCTGCGGTCCATCATCAACACCAGTCGGTACGGCAGCCCGGGTCCGCAGAGCATCCTCAACACATCCCTGCGCGATGCCGACCCAGCAGAGCTGGAGAGCGTCCTCCACCGCCTCAGCTACCTCTGCTGGGGAGATGGAAGTGAAGACGAGCCAGCAGCTCGCCTGGATCGGATGCTCGATCTGGAGGATCTCGGACTCCGCGGCCTTGGCGAGTCGGTGATGCTCAAGCTGCTCTCGATCACCGATCCTGAGCGCTTCCTGCCGGTGTTCCCCTACCTGGGCGACATGGGCAAGCTCCGAATGCTCAAGCTCCTCGACCTTCCGGAGCCGGCGTCCTCGCTGTCGAGGGGTGAGCGGCAGGTCGTGGCCAACGACACCTTGCGAACGACCCTCGACCCGCTCTTCCCAGGAGATGCCTGGGGCCAGGGCCAGTTCCTCTTCTGGCTGAACTCGCGAGACGAGCCACTCGACGTCGAGCCAGTCGACGCAGTCGACGAGCTAGGGGAGCTCGCGGAGAAGCTGCTCGTCCCCAAGTCGTTCCTGGAAGACATCGTTGCCCTCCTCGAAGACAAGGGGCAGGTCGTTCTCTACGGTCCACCCGGGACCGGCAAGACGTACCTTGCACGCGAGCTCGCACGTGTACTGGCGCCGGACCCCAACCGGCGCATGCTCGTCCAGTTCCACCCCTCGACGACGTACGAGGACTTCTTCGAGGGGTACCGGCCAGAGGAGACAGAGGGCCAGCTCAGCTACCGGCTCACCAAGGGTCCGCTGGCGCTCCTGGCTGACCGGGCCGAGCAGGCGCCTGGTCAGCGGCACGTGATGATCATCGACGAGATCAACCGAGCCAACCTCCCCAAGGTGCTCGGCGAGATGCTGTTTCTCCTCGAGTACCGCAGCGAGGCGGTGCGCACGCTTTACCGGCCCGACGACACGTTCGAGCTGCCCAAGGACCTCTGGTTCATCGGGACGATGAACACCGCCGACCGGTCGATCGCACTGATCGATGCGGCGCTTCGCCGGAGGTTCCACTTCGTGCCCTTCTTCCCCAACAGCGGGCCGATGGAGGGGTTGCTCGCGCGGTGGCTCGACCAGGAGAAGGGGCCGGCATGGGTAGCCGAGCTCGTGGACATGGTGAACGCCGAGCTCGTCGACGAGCTCGGCGGACCGCACCTCCAGCTCGGTCCGAGCCACTTCATGCGGAAGGACCTCGACGAGGCAGCGCTCGAGCGCATCTGGTCGTACAACATCTACCCCTTCATAGAGGACCAGCTGTTCGGCGAACCCGAGCGAATCGCCCGCTACGAGTTCGCGGAGGTCCTGAAGCGCTTCCGGGCAAAGGTCACGCCCGACGCACCGGCGCTGGACGAACTTGCCGTCGCGGACGAGCCCTGACGAAATGACGGGCAGACAGGTCGAGCTCAGGGAGTGGGAGAGCCAGGAGATCGACCTCTCGCCGGACGGAGCGCGGCTACTCGCTGAGGTGGCGGCGGGCCGGCTGCTGATCTCTGTCGGATCGGTGTCAGGAACCTGGGTCGTTTCGGCGACGAGCCACGTCGGGGTGTTCGTCACCCCGGAGCTCGAGCTCTTGGTACGGCCCAAGGTGCCGATGCACAACCTCTTCCAGATGCTCGATGTGGGATCGCCTGCGTTCGGCCGGGAGCAGTTCAGCTTCGGCGCGGACCGCAGCTTGCTTGCCGCCATCGCTCAGCACTTCGCGCGATCGGTGGAGCGTGCGGTGCGCAACGGGCTCATCCGGTCCTATCGAGCAGAGCACGAGCGTCTGCACGCACTTCGTGGGCGCATCAACATCGCTGCGATCGTCCGCCGCCCGGGTCTGCCGGCGCCAGTGCCATGCGACTTCGACGAATACACGGCCGACATCCTCGAGAACCGGGCTCTGCGGGCTGCGCTACAGCGCCTCCTGCGGGTGCCCGGCGTCCGCCCCCGAACCCGGCGAACGCTCGCCCACTCGCTGGCCCAGTTCGAGGAGGTGAGCGACACCTGGATCGATCCTGCGTCCGTAGACCGCATCCAGTTCACCCGGCTGAACCGCCACTACCGCCAACCGTTGCGGCTGGCCTCACTTGTCCTTCGCAACCTGAGCCTCATCGACCGGGTCGGGGCCGCGGATGCGAGCGCGTTCGCGATCGACATGAACCTCCTGTTCCAGGACTGGGTAACGGACCGCCTGCAGACGAATCTACGCGGAAGGTTGTCATTGGTGTCCGAGCTACCTGAGCACCTCGGTGTCGGACGGAAGGTCCCCATGTATCCCGACCTTGCCTTTTTCGCCGACGGCGAGCTCGTCTACGTCGGCGATGTGAAGTACAAGCTGACGGGATCTGGAATGGCCCGAAACGCCGACTACTACCAGCTGCTCGCGTACGCCACAGCCCTGGATCAGCAGGAGGGCTTGCTCGTGTATTGCCAGGCAGATGGAACAGTTCCTGACCGAGAGGTCGTCGTGCGTCACACGACGACCTCGTTGCGAACGCATGCCTTAGACCTCAGTGGTAGTCCTGCCGAGATGGAGGCTTCGATTGGCGCCCTGAGCGAGCTCATTTGGGAGGGTGTCGTTCGTGCTAGAGCTACAGCAAGGACGAGAGCGTCATGAAGGAATCACTCCTGCCGGAGCTCCTCGAGGAGCTCCGTGCTGTTACGGCCCAGTCTTCACTGATAGCCACGGTCTCCACTGGAAGGCCGAACTGGATCGCGTCCATAGTGGCTGAAGGTGTGTGGCTCGAGACGGAAGCGTCGAGGTCGAAAGGAGTGGGCCCGCAGCTTGTGCCCGCTTGGATGCTCAATGCGGCCTGGCACCACCTTCGATCGACCGGAACACTCGACAACCGCTTCCTGTTGTCGACAGAAGGACTGAACGTCAAGCGCTCATCGGCGGTGTGCGCGCTGCTATCGCAGCTCCCTTGGGTAGAGGTCGCCTCCTCCCGCCCGATCATGCTGCGGGTGAAAAGTCAGCACTGATGCGAAGCCGATCCGACTGCGCTGAGTACGTCCGCGAAGGCGCAACCGGCTATCGCTGCGGTCGCGTGCCAAGGAACCGATGCGCCGCCTCCTCGACCTTTGGAACCTGCCTAGGTTGGTCCCGAGGAGAAGGTCTTCGCCCTGAGCGCACGAGCTTGAGCCACTCCGGCCCCCACACCGGGAATGTAATGGTATTCCGGCGCTTCGGATTTCACGGGGGTGTGATCGGGGTGATGGTGGGCAGCAGCGCCCAGTTGGGGCGTCCGGCGTAGAGCAGGACTCGTAGTCGGTAGTTCCGGAACCGGCGGAACCCGAACCCGACTCGCTTGACGAGCTTGATCAGTCCGTTGATGGTCTCGGTCGGCCCGTTGCTGACCTGCGCTTGGTGCCAGGCGACGATCTCGTGATGCCAGGTGCGCAGCGTCCGGCCGAGCTGTTGGAGCTCGCGGGGCATGTCGCTGTCGCGAAGGTTCTCGGCGAGCTCGCTGAGATAGGCGCCGGCCGCCTCGGGGAGCTGGTCGTAGAACCCGCGCAGGGTCTCCTTCGCGTGCCACGCCATGCGCACCTCGCCCTTGGGGTCACCGGCCTCGAGGAACCCGAGGAGCTTCTTGTTGCCCTTGTCGTCGAGACGTTCGTGGCCCTTGGTGAGCAGTCGTCTCGATCGATACAGCGGGTCGTGCTTGTGGCCGCGGTGGCCGAGCGTGTCGTGCTGGACCCGGTGCCGGACCTCGTCGAGGCGCGTGTTCGCGAGCTTGATCACATGAAACGGGTCAGCGACCTGGGTCGCGTCGGGCAGCGCGTCGTTGAAGGTCTTGCGATACGGGCCCGACAGGTCCAGCGCCGCCGACTCGATGCCATCCCGCCAGGCCTGCGGGCGGGCGGTGAGCCAGTCCGTGGGCGCCTTCGCGCTGCGGCCCTCGACAACATCGAGGAGCTGCGCTGGCCGAGCGACATCAACAATCGACGTCACCCACGACCGGTGGCCCCACGACCCGGTGCGCACGAACAGGGTCTCGTCGAGACCGATCGCGCTGACCGGCCCGAACCGCTGCGGATCCTCGACCAGCGGTGTGCCGTAGGCGACGACCGCGTCCATCACCGTGTGCCAATCGCAGCCCAGCTCCTCAGCGACCGACGAGACGGGGCGGCCCCGGCCGACCTGTGCGGTCATCCACCGCCCGGCCCGGTCAGTGAACCCCGCACGTGGCGCTGCGATCTCGCCGTGCTGCTCGGTCCACGTCCCGACCTCGCAGGCCGCCTCGGGGCAGCGCCACCGGCGCTTGTGCCACACCAACACCGCTGGGCGTCCGAACGCCGGAGGGACTGCCGCGTGATCCGGTGACAGTTTGGGTGTGGGGTCAGGCCGCTTGAGTGGCGGCGGGTTTGATGATGGTTTCGAACTCGATCGGGGTCAATCGGCCGAGGCGGGTCTGGCGGCGTCGGCGGTGGTAGGTGCGCTCGATCCAGGTGACGATCGCGAGCCGGAGCTCGTTTCGGGTGGCCCAGCGCTGACGGTCGAGCACGTTCTTCTGCAGGAGCGCGAAGAACGACTCCATCGCCGCGTTGTCGCCGGCGGAGCCGACCTGGCCCATCGAGCCGACCATGCCGTGGCGGGTCAGCGCCCGCTGCTGCTT
>DATCYH010000248.1:0-9410 GCA_036570405.1 Nocardioides sp. | reverse complement strand
CCCCGGTGCCGGGCCTGGTGATGATCGCCGGCGGCAAGCTCACGACGTACAGGGTGATGGCGCGTGACGCGATCGAGGCGGCGGCGCACTCGCTGAGGACCACGGCCAACCAGACCGTGCGCGAGTCGATCACCGACCGGGTGCCGCTGGTCGGTGCCGACGGGTTCGAGACCCGCTCCAACCAGCGCGTCCTGCTCGCTCGGCGCTCGGGCCTGCACGTGGCGCGCATCGATCATCTGCTCGGTCGCTACGGCGGTCTCGTCGACGACCTGCTGGACCTGGTCGAGCAGCGCCCGGAACTGGGTGAGCCGCTGACTGGCGCCGAGGACTACCTGGCGGCCGAGGTCGTCTATGCGGTGAGCCACGAGGGCGCACAGCACCTCGATGACGTGCTCACCCGGCGTACCCGGATCTCCATCGAGTTCTTCGACCGGGGTGCGGAGGCAGCGGGCCCGACCGCGGACCTGATGGCAGCGGAGCTGGGCTGGGACGCCGCGCGTCGTGACGAGGAGGTCGATCACTACCTGCGCAGGGTGGAGGCCGAACGGCAGAGCCAGCTCAAGCTCACCGATCAGGAGGCGGACGAGGCCAGGGTGCAGGTCAAGGACATCGTCTGATCGGGCATTTACAACCGCAGACTGTGTGTAAAGCGTCTCAATCGTTACTGAGGGGTAGGAAAAGGAGACGGCGGTCACCTAGGCTCGTTACATGAGCCACCAGACGCCGCAGCCGGACCCCCTCACCAGCGGACCGCACGACCCCGAGCACGACCCGAGCGCCTCCTATGCGCTCGAGCCTGACTACGTCGCGGCGCTGACCGGCCGGATCGTCTCCACCTCGGGCGAATCGAAGCTCTCGGTGTCGCCGATCAACAACCAGCCGCTCGCCCACATCCCGCAGTCCAGCGAGGCCGACGTGGTCGAGGCGTTCGCCCGGGCACGCCGGGCCCAGCAGGCATGGGCGCGTACGTCCCTCGACCACCGCGCTGAGGTGATGCTGCGCCTGCACGACCTGGTCCTGGACCGCGAACAGGAGATTGTCGACCTGGCCGTCTGGGAGTCGGGCAAGGCCCGCAAGGACGCGTACCTCGAGGTCTACCACGTGGCGCTGACCGCTCGTTACTACGCGCGCACCGTCCACAAGCACCTCGACCCCAAGCGTCTCGCCGGGATCATCCCGGGCGCCACGCGGATCGACCTGAACCGGGTGCCGAAGGGTGTCGTCGGCATCATCTCGCCGTGGAACTACCCCTTCACGATGGCCCTGTGCGACGGCCTGCCGGCCCTGGCCGCCGGGAACGCCGTCGTCATCAAGCCCGACAGCCAGACCGTGCTCACCGCCCTGATCGGTGCCCAGATCCTGGAGGAGGCAGGCTTCCCGAAGGACCTGTGGGGCGTCGTGTCCGGCCCCGGATCCCGGGTCGGCACCAGCGTGATCAACAAGGCCGACTACATCTGTTTCACCGGCTCCACCGCGACCGGCAAGAAGGTGGCTGCCGGGTGCGCCGAGCGGCTGATCGGCTGCTCGCTCGAACTCGGCGGCAAGAACCCGATCCTGATCCTCCGCGATGCCGCCATCGAGAAGGCCGCGGAGGGTGCCACCAGGGCCGCGTTCTCCAACGCAGGCCAGCTCTGCGTCTCGACCGAGCGGATGCTGGTCGCCGACCAGATCTACGACCGGTTCGTCGAGCGGTTCGTGGCTCGCACCGAGGCACTGGTCCTCGGCCCCGGCCACGAGTGGACCACCGACGTCGGCTCGCTGATCTCCCAGGACCAGCTCGACACCGTCACCGCCCACGTCGAGGACGCCGTGGCCAAGGGCGCCAAGGTCCTCGCCGGGGGCAAGGCGCGCCCGGACCTCGGTCTCTACTTCTACGAGCCGACCATCCTCGAGGGCGTCACCGAGGAGATGACCTGCTTCGGGAACGAGACCTTCGGTCCGGTGATCTCGGTCTACCGCTTCCACGACGAGACCCAGGCCATCGCCAAGGCGAACGAGGGCCCCTACGGCCTGAACGCCTCGATCTACAGCCAGGACGGCACCCGGGCCCGCGCGATCGCCCGTGAGATCAAGTGCGGCACGGTCAACATCAACGAGGGCTTCGGCGCGACGTTCGCGAGCGTGGACGCACCGATGGGCGGCATGCGCGAGTCCGGCATGGGCCGGCGCCAGGGTGCCGAGGGCATCCACCGCTACACCGAGGCGCAGGCCGTCGGCACCCAGCGGGTCTGGGGCTTCCGGCCGCCGGTGGGCGTGTCGAACGAGCGGTTCGCCAACGTGCTCACCCTCAGCGCGCGGATGATGAAGAAGCTGGGACGGGCATGAGCGCAGGCAAGCACTCAGGGAGCCAGGCTGGCAATCACCCGGGCAACTACGCGGGCAACCACGCCGGGCACTACGACGTACTCGTCATCGGCTCGGGCTTCGGTGGCTCGGTCTCCGCGCTGCGGCTGACTGAGAAGGGCTACAAGGTGGCCGTGCTGGAGGCCGGAGCCCGGTTCGAGGACAAGGACCTGCCCAACACGTCCTTCGACCTCAAGAAGTACATCTACGCGCCGGCAGCGGGGATGTATGGCATCCAGCGCATCGACATGGTCAAGGACTGCCTGATCCTGGCCGGTGCCGGGGTGGGTGGTGGCTCGCTGGTCTATGCGAACACGCTCTACGAGCCGCTGGACGCCTTCTATCGTGACAAGTCCTGGGCGCACATCACCGACTGGAAAGCCGAGCTGGCCCCCTACTACGACCAGGCCAAGCGGATGCTGGGCGTGGTCGAGAACCCGCTGCGTACGCCCTCGGACGAGGTCATGCAGCAGGTTGCCGAGCAGATGGGCCGGGGCGACACCTTCCACCCGACCCCGGTGGGCGTCTTCTTCGGTGGGCCAGGACAGGACCTGTCACAGAAGGTCGAGGACCCCTACTTCGGTGGGCAGGGCCCGGACCGGAACCCGTGCCGCAACTGCGGTGAGTGCATGACCGGGTGCCGACACAACGCCAAGAACACCCTGGTCAAGAACTACCTCTACCTGGCCGAGGAGGCGGGCGCCGAGGTGCACCCGCTGACCACCGTCACCGACGTCCGTCCGCGGGCAGAGGGCGGCTATGAGATCACGGCTCGCTGGACCAAGGCGAAGCTGTCCAGGCGTACGGCGGTCAAGACCTTCACCGCCGACCAGGTGATCTTCGCGGCCGCGGCGCTGGGCACCCAGAAGCTGCTGCACAAGCTCAAGGGCGAGGGCAGCCTGCCGAAGGTCTCCGACCGTCTCGGCGTGCTCACCCGCACCAACTCCGAGGCGATTCTGGGCGCGCTGGCACCCGACACCTCGACCGACTTCACCGAGGGCGTCGCGATCACCTCCTCGTGGCACCCCGACGAGCACACCCACATCGAGCCCGTGCGCTACGGCAAGGGCAGCAACGCGATGGCGCTGATGCAGACGGTGCTGGCCGACGACACCGGCACCGAGCCGCGGTGGAAGACGTGGCTCAAGGAGCTGTGGACCCAGCGCAAGAACGCGCTGGACCTCTATGACATGAAGCACTGGTCGGAGCGGACCGTGATCGCGCTGGTCATGCAGACCCTGGACAACTCGATCACCACCATCGGCAAGAAGACGCCCTTCGGCTGGGTGATGAGCTCGGAGCAGGGTCACGGCGAGCCCAACCCGACGTACATTCCGGTCGCCTACGACGCCGTACGCCGGATGGCCGAGGTCATGGGCGGCACCCCCGGCGGTAACGTGGGGGAGCCGTTCAACGCGCCCCTCACCGCGCACTTCATCGGTGGTTGCACGATCGGCGACTCGCCCGAGACCGGAGTGGTGGACGCCTACCAGCGGATCTACAACTATCCCGGCCTGCACATCGCCGACGGTTCGGCGATCTCGGCGAACCTGGGCGTCAACCCGTCGCTGACGATCACCGCGCAGGCGGAGCGGGCGATGTCCTTCTGGCCGAACAAGGGCGAGTCCGACACCCGCCCCGAGCTGGGCAGCGATTATGTCCGGATCGAGCCAGTCCAGCCGACCTCGCCAGTGGTTCCCGAATCGGCGCCGGGAGCGTTGCGGCTGCCGATCGTCGGCGTGACACACGGTGTCTGAGGGATCGGTCGAAAATTAAAGGGAAATAGACCGTTTCGCCCATAACCCGCCTCTCGGGGGCTCGTTGTGGTGAGTGGGCCCGACAGTCTTGCTCCCTCCCACGTCGGGCTCCATGTCCAAGCACTGTCCAGCAGTTGCATGGACGATCAGGGCCCGACCACCCTCCCTCCCCGGTCGGGCCCTGATGCGTTTCCAGACGCTGGACGCGGGAGGCGGTCGACTCACGTCTAGACTTCGCACACGCCGTCGTACCCGCCCGAAAGGCTCTTTCGTGACCCTGCCCAAGACCGATCACGACTTGGTCCTCGTCGTCGACTTCGGAGCGCAATACGCCCAGCTCATCGCCCGACGGGTGCGTGAGGCGCGGGTCTACTCCGAGCTGGTGCCGCACACGATGCCGATCGAGGAGATGCTGGCCCGCAACCCGAAGGCGATCATCCTGTCCGGAGGCCCGTCCTCGGTCTATGCCGACGGTGCTCCGGGCATCTCCGACGAGGTCTTCACCGCCGGCGTCCCGGTCTTCGGCATGTGCTACGGCTTCCAGCTGATGGCCAAGGGCCTGGGCGGCGAGGTCTCCCCGACGGGTGCGCGCGAGTACGGGCGTACGCCGGTCCGGGTCAGCGCCCCGGGCACGCTCCTTGCCGACGTCCCCGCCGAGCACCGGGTGTGGATGTCCCACGGTGACTCGGTGACCGCGGCCCCTGCGGGCTTCGACGTGTTGGCCTCCACCGACGTGACCCCGGTTGCCGCCTTCGAGGACCTCGAGCGCAAGCTCGCCGGCGTCCAGTGGCACCCCGAGGTCATGCACTCCGAGCACGGCCAGGCCACCCTCGAACACTTCCTGCACGACATCGCCGGCTGCCGCCAGACCTGGACCATGGTCAACGTGGTCGATGAGCAGGTCGAGCGGATCAAGCAGCAGGTCGGTGACGGCCGCGCCATCTGTGCCCTCTCCGGCGGTGTCGACTCCGCCGTTGCCGCTGCGCTGGTGCAGCGGGCGATCGGGGACCGTCTTACCTGTGTCTATGTGGACCACGGGATGATGCGGAAGGGCGAGACCGCGCAGGTACGTCGTGACTTCGAGGAGGTTTTCGACGCGCTGGACGTGGTCGACGCCGAGGACCAGTTCCTCACCGCCCTGGCGGGAGTCTCGGAGCCCGAGCAGAAGCGGAAGATCATCGGCCACGAGTTCATCCGCACCTTCGAGGCCGCAGAGGTCCGCGTCTTCGGGTCGATGAGCCCGGAGGAGCGCGGCGACACGGCATACCTGGTCCAGGGCACGCTCTATCCCGACGTAGTGGAGTCAGGGGGCGGCGCCGGTACCTCGACGATCAAGTCGCACCACAACGTCGGCGGGCTGCCCGACGACCTGAACTTCGAGCTCGTCGAGCCGCTGCGCACCCTGTTCAAGGACGAGGTCCGCGCCGTCGGTGAACAGCTCGGCCTGCCCTCGACGATGGTCTGGCGCCAGCCGTTCCCGGGCCCCGGCCTGGGCATCCGGATCATCGGTGAGGTGACCAAGGAGCGCCTGGACATCCTGCGCGAGGCTGACTTCATCGCCCGCGAGGAGCTCACCCGTGCTGGCCTGGACCGCGAGGTCTGGCAGATGCCGGTCGTCCTGCTCGCCGACGTCCGCTCGGTCGGGGTCCAGGGCGACGGTCGCACCTATGGGCACCCGATCGTGCTTCGCCCGGTGACCTCCGAGGACGCGATGACCGCAGACTGGGCGCGACTGCCGTTCGAGGTGCTCGAGAAGATCTCGACACGGATCACCAACGAGGTGGCCGAGGTCAACCGGGTCACGCTGGACGTCACCTCGAAGCCGCCGGGCACCATCGAGTGGGAGTGACGCCTCGACGGGACCGTTGAGTCCCGTTGGGCAGGGTCGAGCGTCGGAGTGAAGCTCGACGGGACCGTGGTCGGGTGTCTGGCTCAGGCGGCCACGTGATCGGCTGCGGGCGCCAGGAGCATCAGTCGACCGTTGAGTCTGAAGGTGCGATCCCGGCGTGTGTGGTTGCGGGAGAGCGTGCCGACCTGTGGCGCAGACTACGCTCCGAGGGATTGGTCCTTGCACGAATCGGCTGAATTTCCGTGTCCGATCAGGGACCCTGTAACTCTGTGGTCGACAAGTGGGAAGGCATGGGTAGCGGTAGTCGTGGAGACCGATCCCGGGGGTTTGCCCGACGGAGCCCGTACGCCCGTCGACGGTCTGGTTGCCTCGCTGCAGGAGTGGCGGGCGGCCGCCGGGAATCCGGCGTACGCCGAGGTGGCCGCCCGCGTGGCTCGGGCTCGGGTCGCTCGTGGGATCCCGGAGTTCGAGGCTCGGGTCGCCCGAACCACCATCTATGACCTGTTCCGGCTCGGTCGCCGCCGGATCGACACCGATCTGCTGCTCGAGGTGGTCCAGGCCCTCGGGGCGGATGCCGCCGGGATCGAGCGGTGGCAGCGTGCCGTCGAGAAGCTTCTTCGGGGGAGCCCTGACCTGTCGGTCCCGCTCGTCGAGCCGGGACCGGAGTCGTCGGGTGAGGCTGCGGAGCAACCGTCCCATGATGCTGTTGAGGTACGTGGCGGTGAGCCCGTGCCCGGACCAGCCGAATCGGCCCAACCGGCCGGCCCTCGACTGCTCCTGCCCGGCTCGCAGCTGCTCTCGCCGATCGTCGGCATGAATGCGGTGGCCCTGATGGTGCTCTGCCTGGTGATCAACCAGACCGGCAACCTGCTCACCCAGTTCCTGCCCTTCGTGCTCTATCTCGACATGATCGGCACCGCCATCGCCGCCGTGGTCCTTGGGCCCTGGCACGGTGCGCTGGTGGGTCTGGCGACCAGCTTCACCGTCATCCCGCAGACTGGCCATGAAGCGGCATACTTCGCGGTGGTCAACGTCGCCGGTGCCCTGCTCTGGGGATATGGGGTCCGATCCGGCCGGGTACGCACCATCGCGCGGTATCTCCTGCTGTGTTGCCTGGTGGGGTTCGTCTGCACCGTGTTGGCAACGATCGTGATCCTGATTGTCTTCGAGGGTGGTCGCTCCGGCCACGGTTCTGACAACCTCGTCGTTGCATTGCGGGATCGTGGCTCTTCGCTGGTCGTCGCGGTCTTCTCCACCAACCTCTTGGCCTCGCTGGTGGACAAGATCCTCAGCGGACTGCTCGCCCTGGTGGCCGTGGATGTCCTGGCCACCCGCCAGCGCAAGCGGTTGGACCAGTCTTCGGCCCAGGGTTCAGACCAGCACTAGCTTGAACGTTGCCGACGTACCTCTTCAAAACCACCGCCGACCCGGCACTTGTTGACGCCCTGACGAGGTCAGAATGTCAACAAGCGACGGGTCGGCGGAGGGATGAAGCGGGAACGGCGTGTCAGCGGGAGGCCCGCAGCATGTCCTCGCGCTCGACGACCTTGATCCGGGTGCGGCCCTCGGCCTCGCCGAGGGCGATCTCGTGGCGGTCGAGGTTCTCCCAGTGGGCGAACTCGACGACGTCCACGCCACGCTCGGCGAAGTAGTCGCTGACCGCCTGCGGCTCCCGCTCCAGGGCGGTCTCGGCGGTCTCGGCGAGCAGGTGCTCGACGGTCTGCGCGGCGTCGCTCTTGGTGTGCCCGATCAGGCCCACCGGCCCGCGCTTGATCCAGCCGGTCACGTAGGTGCCGGCGATCGGGGTGCCGTCGAGGTCCAGCACGCGACCCTCGTCGTTCGGGATCACGGCAGCGCGCTCGTCGAAGGGGAAGTCGGGCAGCTCGGTGCTGCGATATCCGACGGCGCGATAGACCGCCTGGACGTCCCAATCGGTGATCTCGCCGGTGCCCTCGACCGAGCCGTCGCCGACCAGGCGGGTCCGCTCGGTGCGGAAGCCTTCGACCCGGTCGCCACCGGTGATCGCCACGGGCTGCTCGAGGAAGTGCAGGTGGATCCGGTGCGGCTTTCCGGCCGGCTCACGACCCACCCAGTTGGACAGGGTGTTGAGCACCATCTTGGCCTGCTTGTTCTTCTCGATGTGCTCCATGCTGTGCTCGTCCACCTCGAAGCCCTCGGGGTGCACGATCACGTCGACGTTCGGGGAGTGTGCCAGCTCGCGGAGTTCAAGGGGCGAGAACTTCGCGTACGCCGGTCCGCGGCGGGCGAAGACGTGCACGTCCGTCGTGGTCTTGGCGACCAGACCCGCATAGACGTTGGCCGGAACATCGGTGGGGAGCATCTCCTCGCCCTTCTTGGCCAGCACCCGGGCGACGTCCAGGGCGACGTTGCCGACGCCGACGACGGCGACCGACGCGGCGTCCAGCGGCCAGGTGCGGGGAACGTCGGGGTGGCCGTCGTACCAGCTCACGAAGTCGGCTGCGCCCCATGACCCGGGCAGCTCCTCGCCGGGGATGCCGAGGTCGCGGTCGGCCATCGCGCCGGTCGCCACGATGACGGCGTCATAGAAGGAGCGCAGGTCGTCGAGCTTCACGTCGACACCGAACTCCACGTTGCCCAGGAAGCGGACCTCGGGGCGAGCGAGCACCCGCTGCAGAGCCTTGACGATCTCCTTGATCCGCGGGTGGTCCGGGGCCACGCCATAGCGGACCAGGCCGAACGGCGCGGGCAGGCGCTCGAGGATGTCGATCGAGAGGTCGGCATCGGACTTGGCGAGGATGTCGGCGGCGTAGATGCCGGCGGGGCCGCCACCCACGATGGCTACACGGAGGGTCATGCTGCAAGCGTCCCGTGTTCGCACAGGATGCGGAACGACAACGTTGTTGTGTGGCCACAAGATAAGGTTGTGGGGTGTTGAGCACCCATGTCCCCGATCTGCGTGGCCTCGAGCTGCTGGTCCTGGTCGCGCGGACCGGCAGCCTCAGCAGCGCGGCGGCCGAGCTCGGCATCAGCCAGCAGGCCGCCTCCTCCCGGGTCCGCACGATGGAATCCCTGATCGGCTCACCTCTGCTCACCCGGACGACCAAGGGTTCGGTGCTCACCCAGCACGGCGACCTGGTCGTGCAGTGGGCACGGGCGGTGATGGATGCCGCCGAGCAGCTCGACGCCGGCCTGGCCGCCCTCAAGCAGGACCGGCTGGCGCACCTCTCGATCGCGGCGAGCCTGACAATCGCCGAATATCTCCTGCCGTCCTGGCTGGTGGCTGTGCGCTCTCGCCAGGTTGACGTGGGTCAGCCGCCGACGGACTTCACGATGACCGCGACGAACAGCGAGCGGGTGGCGGGATTGGTCCGTGGCGGGCTCGTGGACCTGGGGTTCGTCGAGGGGCCGGAGCCGCCCGAGGGTCTGCGCCACCGGTTGATCGCGGTCGACTCGCTCGTCGTGGTGGTCGGTCGCGACCA
>DATCYH010000247.1:0-2867 GCA_036570405.1 Nocardioides sp. | reverse complement strand
TCCGAGGAATTTTGCTGTGAGCAAGCCCGTCGTACTCATCGCTGAGGAACTCAGCCCCGCAACCGTCGAAGCGCTCGGTCCCGACTTCGAGATCCGAAACTGCAACGGCGCCGACCGCGCCGAGCTGATCCCGGCCATCAGCGACGTGGACGCGATCCTGGTCCGCTCCGCGACGAAGGTCGACGAAGAGGCCCTCGCTGCCGCTAAGAAGCTCAAGGTCATCGCCCGCGCCGGAGTCGGCCTCGACAACGTCGACGTCAAGGCCGCGACCCAGGCCGGCGTGATGGTCGTCAACGCGCCGACCTCGAACATCGTCTCTGCCGCAGAGCTCGCCGTCGCGCTGATGCTCGCAGCGGCCCGCCACGTCAGCCCGGCCCACGCGGCCCTGCGCAACGGTGAGTGGAAGCGCAGCAAGTACACCGGCATCGAGCTCTACGAGAAGACCGTCGGCATCGTCGGTCTCGGTCGCATCGGTGTCCTGGTCGCTCAGCGCCTCAGCGCCTTCGGCATGAAGGTCATCGCCTACGACCCCTATGTCCAGGCCGGCCGCGCCGCACAGATGGGCGTGCGCCTGGTCGACCTCGACACGCTCCTGGCCGAGGCCGACTTCATGAGCGTTCACCTCCCCAAGACCCCTGAGACCGTGGGCCTGATCGGGGCCGAGCAGCTGGCGAAGGCCAAGTCGAGCCTGGTGCTGGTCAACGCGGCCCGCGGCGGCATCGTCGACGAGGCGGCGCTCTACGACGCGCTCAAGACCGGCCGCATCGCAGCCGCAGGCCTCGACGTCTTCGCCAAGGAGCCGTGCACCGACAGCCCGCTCTTCGAACTCGAGAACGTCGTCGCCACCCCGCACCTGGGCGCCTCCACCGACGAGGCGCAGGAGAAGGCCGGCATCGCCGTGGCCAAGTCCGTCCGTCTCGCCCTGTCCGGTGAGCTCGTGCCGGATGCGGTCAACGTCCAGGGCGGCGTCATCGCCGAGGACGTGCGTCCCGGTATTCCGCTGACCGAGAAGCTCGGCCGTGTCTTCACCGCTCTGGCCGGCGAGGCCGCCCAGCAGATCGACGTCGAGGTCCGTGGCGAGATCACCGAATACGACGTCAAGGTGCTCGAGCTGGCGGCTCTCAAGGGCGTCTTCACCGACATCGTGGAGGACCAGGTCTCCTATGTGAACGCACCGCTGCTCGCTGCCGAACGCGGCACTGCGGTGCGCTTGGTCTCCGAGCAGGAGAGCCCTGACCACCGCAACCTGATCACGATCCGCGGCACCCTTGCCGACGGCACCCAGGTGTCGGTCTCGGGCACCCTGGTCGGCCTGGCACAGAAGGAGCGGCTGGTCGAGGTCAACGGTTTCGACGTCGACATCGAGCCCACCGAGCACCTGGCCTTCCTGCGCTACGAGGACAAGCCCGGCATGGTCGGCACCGTGGGTGGCATCCTCGGCGGCGCATCGGTGAACATCGCTGGCATGCAGGTGGCGCGCGTGGGCAAGGGCGGCCAGGCACTCGTTGCGCTGTCAGTCGACTCCTCGATCTCGCCGGAGGTCCTGGCCGAGATCGAGCAGGCCATCAACGCCGAAAGTGTGCGCGCAGTCGACCTGACCTGATCCGAGCATCAGCATGCATCAGTCGAGATCCCCGGCCCCGTTCGAGGCCGGGGATCTTCTGCATCTGGGACATCGTTCCGGTCGCTGGTAGTGTCACTTTCCAAGCGTCAACCACTTCGGAGATGATCGATGCGCCCGCGTCACCTCGCCATGGCCCTTGGTTCCCTTTTCCTGGGGCTCCCGCTCCTGGCGGCGCCGGGCGTCGTCACCTCGCTCGCCACCGCCACGTCCGCCGCGGCTGCCAGTTCCGCCACGCCGAGCATCTCGGCGACGCGTCTCGATGATGGTCGAGTGCGTCTTTCCGGTCGCACACGGGCGGGCAGGAGCGACCTCAACGTGCAGCGCTATGACGACTCCCGACGTCGATACATTCACGTCAGGCGGATCACCAGCAGCGCCTATGGCTGGTACAAGACCACTCTTCCCGCGCGCACGACCACTACGGCCTATCGGGTGCGTGACCTGAGGCAGGCGCGCTCATCGGTTGCGCGCTGGGTCTCACCGGCCCGTGACAGTTGCGGGATTCGCCCGGTCAAGTGGAACGGCACGCTCTATGACTGCACCTGGGCCGAGGAGTTCAGCGGAACCGAGCTGGACACCACGAAGTGGTACGTCCACGGTGACACGAGCCCGAACACCGGCAACCCGGCCGGTGCGGCCGCTTGCTACAAGCCCGACAATGTCAGCGTCAAGGACGGATCGCTGCACTTGGTCGCCCGCTATGCCACGTTGCTCGAGTGCCCCACGCTCACCGGAGCCCTCAAGATCCTGACCGCCGGCCAGGTGTCCACCTTCCACAAATGGTCCCAGCGATATGGCCGCTTCGAGGCCCGGGTGCGCAACACCGCGACCACCAAGAAGGGTCTGCACGAGGCGTTCTGGCTCTGGCCCGACGCCCGCGAGGTCGACGTCACCAAGTGGCCCTACAGTGGCGAGATCGACGTCTCCGAGACCTACTCGAACTACCACTACCTGACGATCCCGTTCCTGCACTCGCGCTATGACGCCTACGGCAACATCACCTCGGGCCCCAACCAGAACACCGCCCACGACTGCCTGGCGAACCGAGGCGTGTGGAACACGCACCGACTCGAGTGGGGGGCCAGCAAGATCAGGATCTATGTCAATGACAAGCTGTGCCTGGAGCACTCCTCGGGTGATCCCGCCTTCAAGGAGAAGTACATCGTCGCCTTCACCCAACTCCTCGGGTCCTCGGGCAACAACTTCAACCTGCTCGACCCGCCGCCGATTCCGGCCACCTACG
>DATCYH010000246.1:0-8250 GCA_036570405.1 Nocardioides sp. | reverse complement strand
AATAGACGCAGCGGGTGCGTTGCAGCAGGTTGCCACCCGTGGTGGCCTGGTTGCGGATCTGACCCGACGCGCCGGAGAGCAGCGCGCGAGCGACCGCGGGGAAGCGTTCGCGGATCACCGGATGGGCAGCCAGGTCGCTGTTGCTGGCATTCGTGCCGATCCGCACGCCCGCACCGTCGCCGTACTCCTCGATGGCGTCGAGCGGCAGCCGGCTGACGTCGACCAGCGTCCCGGGCGAGGTGAGGCCGAGCTTGAGGTGGTCGACGAGGTTGGTCCCACCGCCGAGGAACCTCGCGTCGGGAGCGCCCGCCACGGCCTCCACGGCGTGGGCAGGCGAGGTCGCCAGGACGTAGTCGAACTCCCTCATGACCGTGCCCCTTCGCTGGCCCTTTCTCTGGCCACCTCTCGCACCGCGTCCAGGATGCCCACATAGGCCCCGCACCGGCACAGGTTGCCGCTCATCCGCTCCCGGATCTCCTCGTCGGTCAGCTCCACTGCCGCGCCGGGGGAGTCGCTGAGTGTCGCGGTCACGTGGCTGGGCATTCCCTGCGCGGCCTCGCGGAGGACGCCCACTGCGGAACAGACCTGGCCGGGGGTGCAATAGCCGCACTGGAGTCCGTCGTGGTCGATGAAGGCCTGCTGAACCGGGTGCAGGTCTGCCTCAGTGGGGCTCTCCGTTGCCAGGCCGTCGGCAGTCACGATCTCGACGCCGTCATGGGCCACCGCCAGCGCGAGGCAGGTCAGGTGGCGCCGACCGTCGAGCAGCACTGTGCAGGAGCCGCACTGGCCGTGGTCACAACCCTTCTTCGGCGAGACGATCCCCAGCTGCTCGCGCAGCGCATCGAGGAGGGTGGTGCGGGTGTCGACGGTCAACAAGTGTTCGGTGCCGTCGACGGTGAGGGTCAGGTCAGCATCCATGCGGCGCTGTACCCCGAGCGCCAGCCCTTCATGCCCCTGTTGTGGGCCGGCCGCGAACCGCCTCGAGCACGTCGGGGTCCTGGCAGGCCCACCCGAAGGCCGCGATCCGGGCCCGGATCTCCCGCCCGAGCAGCCACTGCCCGATCGGCTCGGCGACGAACCGAAGCCATGAGGGCCGGACGGAGTAGGTGTATTTCCAGACCGCCTCGGTGGTGCCCTCGGTCGTCTCCTTGAACCGCCACCCGCCACCGAAGGAGGCGAAGAACCACGGTCCCTCGACCATCGTCATCCCGACGTTGGTCGGTGGCCGATAGGAGACGTACTCACTCACCATCCTCGGTCCCACACGCGCCTTGGTCATGGTCCGGACTCCCTTGCCCGGCAAGGCTGCCCCGTCGAGGAAGTGCTGCTCGCGGATGAACGGGTCCCACCGCAGCCGCAGGTCACCTGTCGTCTGCGAGACGGCGAACGCGGTGGCCGGGTCGATGGGTACGACGACACTCGCCGTCACCTGCGGCATGCGGGGTCCCTCTCGTCGGTGGTGGGCTCAGAGATCGCGGTGGATCTCGGCAACGCCGGGCCGTCCGGAACGGGACAGGTTGACGATCGCGGCGGCCAGACCGCCCCAGATCACCAGCATGGCGACGATCATCATGATGATGGCTTCGGTGCTCATCGGTTCTCCTCCATGATCGGTGCGGTGCCCTCATCGATCGGGCCGGGAATGTCCAGATTGGTCTCCGGGCGCCACTTCACCAGCGATGCGGCCACGCCGCCGAGGATCACGGCCGCGACGACGCCCCAGCCGAAGGTGGCGATCATCCAGGTCGGATAGCCGCCATAGGGTTCCTTGATCGTGTCGACGAAGTCGCTGATCAGCACGAAGGTGAGCGCCAGCGGGGTGACCACGGCGATCAGTGCCGGCCACCAGCCGCGGATCGGCACCGAGCCGTGGGCGGTGAGGTGCTCCACGAAGTCGGGCAGTGCGCGCACGATCCAGATCAGGACCACCATGCTGACCACGGCGACGAACAGGATGCCGAACTTGTTGATGAAGTTGTCGGCGATGTCGAGCACATGGAGTGCGCTCTTGGTGGAGAAGAAGAAGACGCTGATTGCGGCCGCCGGGATGCAGACCGCCATGGTGGCGCCGACCCGGCTCATCTCGAACTTGTCGCGGATCGCGGAGATGACCACCTCCAGGATGCTGACCAGCGAGGTGATGCCGGCCAGGATCAGCGAGGCGAAGAAGAGCAGGCCGATCACGACGCCTGCCGGCGCCTCGTTGATGATCGTCGGGAAGGCCACGAAGGCCAGACCGGGCCCGCCTGCGGCGACCTCGTTGATGGCGACACCCTGGGCCTGGGCCATGAAGCCGAGCGCCGAGAAGACCCCAATGCCGCAGAGCAGCTCGAAGCTCGAGTTGGCGAAGCCGACCACGAGGCCGGAGCCGGTCATGTCGACCTTGCGTCCGACGTACGACGCATAGGTGATCATGATGCCGAAGCCGATGGAGAGCGAGAAGAAGATCTGTGAGTAGGCCGCGGCCCAGACACCGGTGTCGGTCAAGGCGCTCCAGTCCGGGGTGAAGAGTGCGTCGAGACCGTCGGCGGCGCCGGGCAGGAAGAGCGAGCGGATGACCAGTGCCAGGAAGGCGAGGATCAGCACCGGGATGAAGATCATCGCAGTGTTTCCGACGCCCTTCTGGACACCGAGCATCATGATCACGATGACTGCGAGCCAGACGATGACCAGCGGGATCAGCAGGCCGATCACGAACTCGGTGCTGATGCCCTTGGTGGGGTCGGAGGCCTGGAGGAACTCGCCGCCGAAGAACGCGTTCGGGTCGTCACCCCAACCCTTGTCCGCCGAGAAGATCGTGTAGCGCAACGCCCAGGCCAGGATCGCGGCGTAGTAGAGGGCGATCACGAAGCAGATGCCCACCTGCCACCAGCCCAGCCACTCGGTCCTGCGGTGGGTGCGCGCGAAGGCCAGGGGCGCCGAACCACGGGTCCGGTGGCCCATCACATAGTCGAGCAGCAGGAACGGGAGCCCTGCGGTCAGCAACGCGATGAGGTAGGGCAGCAGGAATGCCCCGCCGCCGTTCTCGTAGGCCTCCATGGGGAAGCGCCAGATGTTGCCAAGCCCTACGGCGGAGCCGATGGCGGCGAAGATGAAGACGTTGCGCGACGAGAATGCTCCGCGCCTCTTTTCGGCGGCTGCCTGGTCTGTGCTGCTCACACTCGTTCCTCTCCGGTGACTCTCGGGGTCGGGCCACCTGATGGTGCCGGGTCCGGTGACGATGGCCGGACCGCGTCTCAGCATGGCAGGAATGATGTGACGGGTGCCACTCCGCGCCTGAGCGGGCGTTGCCGGGGCTCGGTAGCGCTGGGGTTGGTGGGTCCGGGAGGCGGCAACTGATGGGTTGGCGGGCCCGGGCTCAGAAACTGATGGGTTGGGGAGCCCGGGGGGCCGGTTTCGGGCCCCAGCCCATCAGTTGGTCGGCGCAGCAGCTCCAACCCATCAGTTGGTAGTGACACGGCGACTGCCCTGGCGCAGTACGCCCGGCGATGGCTCTCGAAATGCAGCAACCGCCGCCGGCCCGGAGGCCAGCGGCGGTAGCGTGCAGGTGGAGCGGATCAGGCGTTGCTCGACGCCAGCTTCTTGTCGTCCACGTCGTCCGACCCGAAGTGGTCGGTCATGTGCGGGCGCTCCAGGCTCTCGCCCTCGACGTCGACGTTCGGCAGGATCCGGTCCAGCCACTTCGGCAACCACCAAGCCTTCTCGCCCATGAGGTACATCAGGGCCGGGATCAGCGTCATCCGCACGACGAAGGCATCGAAGACGATCGCCACGGCGAGCGCGAAGCCCATCATCTGGATCATCGGGTCGTCCATCAGGATGAACGCGGCGAAGACGGCGGTCATGATGACTGCGGCCGCAGCCACCACCCGGGCGCTGCCCCGGAAGCCGTCGATGACGGACTCTCGGGTGCTGGCACCGTGGACGTGGGCCTCACGGATCCGGGTGACCAGGAAGACCTGGTAGTCCATCGCCAGGCCGAAGACCACTCCGATCAGGAAGATCGGCATGAAGCTGACGATCGGCTGGCCCTCCATGAGCCCGAAGGCGCCTTCCTGGAACACCGCGACCGTGGCACCCAGCGTGGCCAGCACCGAGAGCAGGAAGCCCAGAGTGGCGGTCAGCGGGACCAGGATGGAGCGGAAGACCAGCACCAGCAAGAGGAAGGCGAGTCCGATGACGACCAGCAGATAGATCGGCAGGGCGTCGGCGAGCCGCTCGGAGATGTCCACGGTGATCGCGGTCAGGCCGGTGACGCCGGTGTCGGTGCCGGTCGCCTTCTCGATGCCTGCCTGGCCGTCGCGGAGACCGGAAAGGGTCTCCTCGGTCGCGGTGGAGTCCGGGCCGGTCTCGGGAGTGATCATCACCAGGGCGCCGGTCGGCTCGGCGTCTGCGTTCGCCGGGTCGGCGTTGGTGCCGCCGAGTTGCGCGTTGAGCACACCCGGCTGCTCGCCGGCCCAGGCTGCGACCTCGTCGATCTTCGCCTGGCGCTCGCCCTCGGCGACGTCGGTGGCGTCGACCACCATCAGCATCGGGGCCTCGCGGCCCTCGCCGAAGGCGCCGGAGATCAGCTCGGAGGCCTGGCGCTGTGTGGTGTCGACCGATGCGGTGCTGTCGGTCGGGAAGGCCAGGTGCAGGTCCTTGAGCGGGATCGCGATCGAGCCGAGCGCGACGACGACCAGCAGGACCGCGGCGATCGGGGACTTGCCCACGAACTTCGCCCAGCGGACGCCGTTGTTGACGATCTTGCCCTTCTCGTCACGAGTGGGGACATATTTGCGGACCTGGCCGCCGAAGGACTTGGTCTTCAGCATGCCCAGGATGGCGGGAAGCAGCGTGAGTGCGACCAGCACGGCGATCAGCACGGTGCCGGCTGCGGCCAGACCCATCGAGGTCAGGAACGGAATGCGTACGACGGCGAGCGCGGACAGGGCGATGAGCACGGTCAGTCCGGCGAAGACCACTGCGGAGCCGGCGGTGCCGACGGCGACACCGATCGCTTCCTCGCGGTCGTCGGTGTGTTCCAGCTCGTTGCGATAGCGGGCCAGGATGAACAGCGTGTAGTCGATGCCGACTGCGAGTCCCAGCATCGTGGCCAGGATCGGCGTGGTCGTGCCGATGTCCATGAAGGCGGTCATGCCGGTGATGCCGATCATGCCGAGTCCGACGCCGAAGACGGCGGTGACCAGGGGGAGGCCGGCAGCGATCAGCGAACCGAAGGTGAGCACGAGGACCAGCAGGGCGATGCCCAGTCCGACCAGCTCGGCGGAGCCGCCCGGCATCTGCATCGACTGCATGCCGGAGCCGTTGGCCTCGACGGTGAGACCGGCGTCGCGGGCCGAGTCCATGGCGTCCTTGACCTCGTCCTGGCTCGCCGGCTCGATGTCCATCGGGGTGTCCACGTCGAACTCGGCAGCGATCAGGCCGGTGCGGCCGTCCTCGGAGAGGATCGACAGCGCGGCGGCGTTGCCCTCAGCCTGGGCCTTCGTGGCACCGGAGTCTTCGGCGCCCGAGACGATCTGGTCGTCTTGGACCGGACCGAGGAGCACCGGGTTGGCGATCATCGGGGGTTGTTCCTCGGTGACCTCGGCGTTCTTCAGCTGCTCGATCGTGCCGGCCTGGGTGGCGGCGTACTCCTCGTCCGAGAGCTTGTCGCCGTCCTCCACGACGAGCGGCACGGTCTCCTCGGACATCTGCGGGGTGTCGACCAGGTCGGCGACCAGGGCGTCGACGGCGCGAGAATATTCCGGCTCGGCCAGGGTGTGGCCCTCGGGCGCCTGGACGACCACGTTGAAGCTGGAGTCGTCGAAGGCGTCCTGGGAGCCGGGGAAGAGCTCGGCCTGCATGTCCGCAGCCTTCTCGGACGGGATGCCCGGGATGGAGAAGGAGTCGGACATCGGCTTCGAGAAGCCGGCGGCGAAGCCTGCGACGCCGACCATGGCGATCAGCCAGGCGGCAAGGAAGATCGGCCAGCGCCGGTAGGCGGTCTTGCCGAGTCGATAGAGCAGGGTTGCCATGGTCATGGCTCCTTCGGGTGGGGGTGTTCCGGGACGTGTAGGGGGTTCGGGATGCGGCTGATCGGGTCAGCAGCTGAGCAGTGTGCGCAGCGAGTCGAGGGCCTCGAAGTAGGCGTCGGCGAGCTCGCGGTTTCCGGTGGCATCGGCCAGGACGTCGTCGAGGGCGACGTCGAAGAGACAGGCCAGGACGGTGATCAGCAGTCGGGCGCGGGCCCGGCCGAAGGACGGACCCTCGCGCTCGAGGATCGCGTCGGTGAACAGCTCCGTGACTGCGTGGAACCGTTCGTGGACCGCGAGCAGGAGCCGCGGGTTGGTCTTGAAGATGCGTCGGGTGACCTCGGCCTCGGCGCGGTCGAAGCCCTTGACCTCGACCAGTTCGGAGATGAGGACCTTGATGTCCTCGAGGAACTCACCTGTCGGGCCACCGGCCTGGAAGGTCTCGAGGTGGGAGTTGCCGAGCTCGGGTCCGGGGCCGAGGACGGCGTCGAGCTTCCCGGGGAAATAGTTGAACAGCGTCCGTCGGGAGACCTCGGCGGCCTCGGCGAGCTCATCCATCGTGAAGCCGTCGAAGCCGTGCTGGTCGGTGAGCTTCTGCGCGCAGATGGTGATGCGGTGGGTCGTGGAGACCTTCCGCCCTTGCAGGGTGTTTGCACTTTCACTCACGAAGTGCAGTTTTGCACTTCATCCCAAACAAGTGCAATCTCAGGGCCGTGTGACGCTGCTCTCGGCCACCACGACACCGTTGGCATCGGCCCAGAGGAAGTCGCCGGTGACGATCGTGATCCCGCCGAAGGCGACCGGGACGCCGACGTCCCCGAGTTGCCGCTTCTCGGTCTTCACCGGAATGGCGGCAATGGCCTGCACGCCCAGGTCCAGGGTCCGCAGGATCTCCACGTCACGCACGGCACCGTTGATCACCAGGCCGGACCAGCCGTTGTCGACGAAGCGCTGCGCGATCTGGTCACCGAGCAGGGCACGGCGTACGGACGCTCCGCCGTCGACGACCAGGACCCGGTCCCGGCCGGGCTCCTCGGCCAGGGACTTCACGAAGGAGTTGTCCTCGAAGCAGGCAAGCGTGATCACCTCGCCGCTGAATGCCTCGCGACCGCCGAAGCCACGGAGGATCGGCGCGAGCACCCTGAGGGCGTCGCCGTGGTCGTCACTGAGGTCAGGAGTCGTCCAGGTCATGCCACCACCGTAGCCACCGGTGTCGCGCGCCTGCCCCCGTGCGCGGGCGTGTGCGCATGGGCCCTTGTGCATCGAGGACGGGCTGCGAGAGATTGGTGAGTGGCCCGGACGCTGGGGGCCGAAATCCTCGGGACGGCGAAGGACGCGACATGACCATCAATCAGGAAGCCACACGCAAGTTCAATCCGAAGTCGACCGCGATCTGGGTCGCAGTGGCGGTCGTCGGCGCGGTCTGCTGGTCGGTGCTCGCCCTGTCCAGGGGCGAGGAGGTCTCCGCCCTGTGGATCCTGTTCGCGGCCCTCTCCTCCTATGCGATCGGCTACCGGTTCTATGGCCGGTTCATTGCCCGACGGGTGCTCGAGCTCGACGACACCCGGGCCACCCCGGCCGAACGCCTCGAGGACGGCGTCGACTTCGAGCCGACCGACAAGCGGGTGCTCTTCGGCCACCACTTCGCCGCCATCGCCGGTGCCGGACCGCTGGTGGGCCCGGTGCTGGCGGCCCAGATGGGCTATCTGCCCGGCACGATCTGGATCATCGTCGGCGTGCTCCTGGCCGGCGCCGTCCAGGACATGGTCATCCTCTTCTTCTCGCTGCGCCGCGACGGCAAGTCACTGGGCCAGATGGTCCGCGAGGAGATCGGCGTGGTCGGTGGCATCGCCGCACTGATCGCCGTCTTCGCGATCATGATCATCATCCTGGCCGTGCTCGCCCTGGTCGTCGTCAACGCACTCGCCGAGTCCCCGTGGGGCGTCTATTCGATCGGCCTGACCATCCCGATCGCCCTGGGGATGGGCTTCTACCTGCGTCACCTGCGTCCCGGGAGGGTGCTCGAGGTGACGGTGATCGGCGTCGTACTCCTCCTGCTCGCGATCTTCACCGGGCAGTACGTCGAGGAGATGGGCCTGGGCGATGCGCTCACCCTCGACAAGGAGACGTTGACGCTCTGCCTGATCGGTTATGGCTTCGTCGCCTCGATCCTGCCGGTGTGGATGCTGCTCACCCCGCGTGACTACCTGTCCACGTTCATGAAGATCGGCGTGAT
>DATCYH010000245.1:0-6855 GCA_036570405.1 Nocardioides sp. | reverse complement strand
GATGCCGAGCAGGCCGCCGCAGTCCTGGCCGGCACGGGTGACCTGCCCGTCCTCGGCCTGCCCGGCGGTGTCTTCCTCGCCCTGGCCGAGGAGGCCGGACGTGCGGCGTGGCGTGAGGGGTTCCCGGACCGTGGCTACACCGCCGACGGCCGGCTGGTGCCTCGTGATCAGCCGGGGGCGCTGCTCGCCGGCGATCACATCGTCGAGCAGGCACTCAGCCTGGCCCCGGCTGTCGACTCGCTGTGCCTGCACGGAGACTCGCCCGGAGCAGTGCAGCACGCCACGGAGGTACGTCGTGCCCTGGAGGCGGCTGGTTGGCAACTGCGCCCGTTCGTGGTCCCCGGATGAGGGCTGCACTGTGAGAGCACTTCGCTTCGGTCCCGACGCCGTTCTGGTCGAAGTCGCCGACACGGCCACCGCGCTCGACATCGCGCTCTGGTCGCGTGAGCGGATCGCGGCGCTCGACATCGTCCCCGCAGCCGGCACCGTGCTCTTCGACGGCGTGGCCGACATCGACACAGTGTTGGCGACGTTGCAGGAGTGGCGACCGGGTGGAGGCGGTGTCGAGGGCGACCTGGTGGAGGTGCCGACCACCTATGACGGCCCTGACCTGGCCGAAGTGGCTCGAACCTGGGGGATCGAGGCGGACGACCTCGTCGAACGCCACTGCTCGACCGAGCACGTCGTGGCGTTCTGTGGTTTCTCTCCGGGGTTCCCCTACCTGACCAACACACTGGGGCTCCCGCCCGTGCCGCGCCGGTCCTCGCCACGTGCCCGGGTCGAGCCGGGTTCCGTGGGGTTGGCAGGGGAGTGGACCGGGATCTATCCCACGGCATCCCCAGGTGGCTGGCAGCTGATCGGCCGGACCACGGTGCAGCTCTTCGACCCCTCCGCGCAGCAGCCGGCGCTGCTCCCGCCCGGCACCCGGGTGAGGTTCACCCGCGCATGAGCATCCTCCTCACCGAAGCGGACGGCCTGACCACCGTGCAGGACCTGGGCAGGCCCGGCCTGGCACACCTGGGCGTGCCGCGGGCCGGGGCGCTGGACGCACCGGCGGCGGCCCTGGCCAACCGGGTCGTGGGCAATCCACGCACGGCAGCGGTCATCGAGACGACGATGGTCGGGATGCGGTTCACAAGCCGGACCCCGCACTGGTTCGCGGTGACCGGCGCGCGATGCGAGGTGATCGTGGACGGACGTCACGAAGCCCACGGTGAGCCGTTCTTCGCGGGGGCAGGCGCGCAGGTCGTGGTGGGCAGGGCCCTGGATGGTGTCCGCTCCTACCTTGGGGTTGCCGGCGGGTTCGACGTGGATCCGGTGCTCGGTTCACGCTCCACCGACACCCTGTCGTGGACTGGACCACCCCGCCTGAGCGCCGGTGACGAGGTGCTCTGCGGCACGCCGTCCGGTGCCCCGCAAGGCGTCGAGACCCCGCTGCCCTCCCCGTCTGGTCCGCTCCGGCTCTGGCCGGGCCCGCGCGCGGACTGGTTCGCGACCGGTGCCTTCGAGGACCTGTGCGCGGCGCAGTGGGTGGTGGGTGCCGACTCGAACCGGATCGGCCTGCGACTCTCCGGGCCGGCGCCGGTGCGCACCGTGCCCGGTGAGCTGGCCAGCGAGGGGATGGTGGCTGGCGCCGTACAGGTTCCTCCGTCGGGAGAACTGGTTGTGTTCCTGGCAGACCATCCGGTGACCGGCGGCTACCCGGTACTCGCGGTCCTCGACCCGCGCGACCTCCACCGGTGTGCGCAGGTCCGGCCGGGGGAGCGGGTCCGGTTCAGTCCGGCTCGGGGGGCATGAACGGTCGCAACTCGGGGTCGTCCATCCGATAGCTGCGCACCGGCCCGGGGCCAGTCTGTGCGGTCTCGAAGCGCACGGTGACAACTCCCTTGCCCGACCCCCACACCCAGCCGCGGCCCATCTGGCTGTGCTCCACGTCCATACCGGGTGCCCAGGTCAGGGTGCGTGCAGTGGGCACCTCGGGCAGGTCCTCGGGCTCCTCCTCGACCTCGGAGCCCGACCCGAACAGGTCGTCCTGCACCCAGTCCGCGAGGCCGGAGACGCCCACCCCCAGCAGGCGTACGCCGCCGCTCACGTCGAGCGCGCCGAGCAGCGCCCGGGCCTGGCGCGCGATGACCGCGTCGTTGTCGGTCGGGGAGGCCAGCGTGCTGGAGCGGCTCATCGTGGTGAAGTCGTGGAGACGGACCTTGATGCTCACCGTGCGACCCGACAGCCCGTGCTTGCGAAGACGCTCGCCGACCTGACCGGCCTGCCTGGTCAGCAGGTGCTCCATCACCTTGCGATCGGCCAGGTCCGTCTCATAGGTGCCCTCCACGCTGACCGACTTCGCCTCACGCGCGGACTCCACGGTGCGGTCGTCCTGTGCCCGCGCCAGGTGGAAGAGGTTGTGGCCGTGCGCCTTGCCGACCAGGCGGACCAGCTCGTCCTCGCTGACCGCTTCGAGGTCGGCGACGGTGTGGATGCCGGTGCGGCGCAGGCGCTCGGCGGTGGCCGGACCGACGCCGGGGATCACGGTGACGGCCATCGGCCGCAGCAACTGCTGCTCCGTGCCGGGGGCCACGACCACCAGGCCGTCCGGCTTGTCGAGGTCGCTGGCCACCTTGGCGATGAACTTGGAGGAACCGATGCCGACGCTCGCGGTCAGTCCGCCGCTGGCCTCCCGCACGGCGGCCCGCAGCTGCTCGCCGAACGCGGTGACCGTGGCGACGTCATACGTCTCGAGGTCACTTGCGCGCAGGTCGACGAACGCCTCGTCGATCGAGAGGGGCTCGACGAGGGGAGAGGCCTCGCGCAGGACGGCCATCACTCGGGAACTGGCCTCGCGATAGGCATGGAAACGCCCGTTCAGGAAGGCGGCATTGGGGCACCGGGACCGGGCCTCCCTGGTCGACATGGCCGAGCGGACGCCGAAGGCCCTGGCCTCGTACGACGCGGTGGCGACGACCCCGCGCCCACCGACTCCGCCGATGATGACCGGCCTCCCGCGCAGCGAGGGCTTGTCGCGTTGCTCCACCGCGGCGAAGAAGGCATCGAGGTCGATGTGCAGCACCGATGCCTCCGCCCTCATGGACCGAGAACCTACCGCCATTGGGCCAGTAATCGCGCACAGCCGGAGCCCGCGATCCGGTTCTCCACAGGTGCTGCGAGTGGTCCTGCGCGAGGTCGCGAATCCGGGGAGCCTTCCCACATGAAGACACTCACTGCCCGCACCCCCGAGGACCTCCTCGCCATGGTGCCCTGCGTGCTCGGCTTCCATCCCGAGCAGTCCATCGTGATGCTGACCTTCGGCGACGCATCCTCCACCTTCCAGGCCCGCATCGACCTGCCCGGGTGCACCGAGGAGATCGACGACGTGGTCGACTGCCTCCTCGAGCCGGCCGAGCACCACGGTGTCCGTACCGCCGTCCTGGTCGGATATGCCCCGGACACCGAGCTGGTCGCCGAGACCCTGATCGCGTTGACCCAGGAGCTGGAGTCGGCCGGCGTCCGGGTCGTGGAAGTTCTCCGGGTCCACGACGGGCGTTGGTTCTGGGGCCGTCCCGAGCTGTCCGAGCTGGCACCCGAGGGCATCGCGTTCGATCTCGACGACCATGAGTTCATCGCCGAGTCGGTCTTCGAGGGCCGGGTCACCCACGCGAGCCGTGAGGCCCTCGCCGACTCGTTGGTCGGCACCGACACCCAGACCACGAAGCTGGTCGAGGCCGCAGCCTTCGAGGCTGCCGGCAGCTGGGGTCGTGTGCAGCTGGCGGCCGAGGCACGTTGGGTGCGCGACGTGGTCGTGGCCCATGTGAGTGCCCACACGGTGCCGACGGTGCAGGAGCTGGGCCGGCTGCTGGTCGCGATCCAGGAGATCTGCCTGCGTGACGTGGCGTGGGCGCAGGTGACCCGGGCCACCGCGACCGAGCACGTGGCGTTCTGGAGTGAGGTGGTCCGGCGCACGCCCGCCGGCTTCATCGCGCCTGCGGCCAGCCTGCTGGCCTTCAGCGCATGGCTCAACGGACAAGGGGCCCTTGCCTGGTGCGCGGTGGATCGCGCCATCCTCTGCGAGCCTGACTACTCCCTGGCCGGCCTGGTGGGCGAGGCGCTGCTGCGGGCGGTGCGCCCGGACACGTGGACTCCGCCCCCGGGCCTCGACCTGCTGGCGAGCTCCTGACCCATCGGTCCTGTCAGGGTTGCGGCCGGCCCTCTAGGCTGGCGAAATGGGCGAGGAAGTCAGCGAGCAGGAGTTCTCCCGGGCAGACCGGACCAGGCACCGCGAGAAGGTACGTCGCTGTCTCGACGTCTTCGCCCGGATGCTGCGCGAGGCGGCCTTCGACACCGACGACCCGATGACAGGGCTGGAGATCGAGCTCAACCTGGTCGATGAGGTGGGGGACCCGGCACTGAAGAACGCCGAGGCGCTCTCCCTGATCGCCGACGAGGACTTCCAGACCGAGCTCGGCCAGTTCAACGTCGAGATCAACGTGCCGCCGCGACACCTGCGCGAAGGCGGGTTGAGTGCCTATGAGGAGAACCTGCGCCGCAGCCTCAACGACGCCGAGTCCAGGTCGGTCACAGCCGGCGCGCACATGGTGATGATCGGGATCCTTCCCACGCTGGCCGAAGGTCACATGAGTCCGGCATCGCTGAGCGGCAATCCTCGCTATCAGTTGCTCAGCGACCAGATTCTCGCCGCGCGGGGTGAGGACATCGTGATCGACATCCAAGGCGTCGAACGGCTGGAGACGACGGCCGACTCGATCGTTCCCGAGGCGGCATGCACGAGCACCCAACTGCACGTGCAGACCTCGCCCGAGGAGTTCGCGAACTATTGGAACGCCTCCCAGGCGATCGCCGCGATGCAGTTGGCCGTCGGAGCGAACTCGCCGTTCCTGCTGGGCCGGGAGCTGTGGCGCGAGACCCGCATCCCGCTCTTCGAGCAGGCAACCGACACCCGAAGCGAAGAGCTGAAGGCCCAGGGTGTCCGCCCGCGGGTCTGGTTCGGGGAACGCTGGATCACCTCGGTCTTCGACCTGTTCGAGGAGAACGTCCGCTACTTCCCGGCCCTGCTGCCGGTCACCGACGACGAGGAGCCGCTGGAGGTGCTGGAGGCGGGAGGTGTCCCGCAGCTCTCGGAGCTGCGCCTGCACAACGGCACCGTCTATCGCTGGAACCGGCCGGTCTATGACATCGCGGACGGGGTTCCGCACCTGCGGGTGGAGAACCGGGTACTCGCTGCCGGACCGACGGTCGTCGACACGATGGCCAATGCCGCGTTCTACTTCGGCCTGGTCCGGGCACTCGCCCACGCGGAGCGTCCGCTGTGGTCGCAGATGTCGTTCAGCGCCGCCGAGGAGAACTTCCACGTCGCCGCGAGGCACGGGATCGAGTCCCAGGTCTACTGGCCGTCGGTCGGCCAGGTTGCCGCCTCCGAGCTCGTGCTGCGCCGTCTCCTGCCGCTGGCCCACCAGGGGCTGGCGGAGTGGGGCGTCGAGACCGCAGAGGCGGAGCGGTTGCTCGGCATCATCGAGCAGCGCTGCCTGAGGGGAACCAACGGCGCGGAGTGGTTCGTCAACCGCTACCACTCGCACGAGGGGTCCCTGGAGCGGGACGAGGCGCTGCGGAGGACCCTGGTCGCCTACCGCGACCTGATGCACACCAATGAGCCGGTGCACACCTGGGAGCCCTGAGTCTTTCAGCCAAGGGTGGTCGGCCGGTGGCGGGCTGATCAGACCGGCCGCTTGCGGCGTACTCGCAGGCGCTGCCAGGTGGCGCCGTCCTCGTTGAGCGGGTCGTACCAGCCGGTCTTGGTGACCACGGCAACGGCACGAGGGGCGACCTCGAGCATCCCGAAGGCCCGATGCAGCACCGGGATCCATGCCATGTCGAGGTCGTGCGGCTGGGGGACTCCGGCCCGGGTCAGCCAAGCCGCCGGACGGTCGGTCACGGTGAGCGAACGGTGGATCAGGGCCACGGCGATCTCGGTGCGCATCCCAGCATCACGCGAGCTGGTCTCCTCGTCGATCTCCCAGTCGAGCTGCGCGCCGACCAGGTCGCCGACCCGCAGTACCGGGTCGTGCACGCGGCGTGGCTGAGTGGCGCGGAATGCGTGCACAGCCAGACGCAGGTCGGTGCGGACGTCGGCGGCGAGCATGGCCTCCACCCTGCCGCAGGACGGCGTACGTCGTGGTGGGCCATCCACAGGGCCGGTGGCAGGATGGGGCCATGGCGATCCACATCACCGGCGACCCTGCCGCAGACAAGGTCCTCACCGACGACCCCTTCGCGCTGCTGGCCGGGATGCTGCTCGACCAGCAATATCCGATGGAGCACGCGTTCCGCGGGCCGGCCAAGGTGCTCGAAAGGTTCGGGTCCCTAGACCCGGTGAAGATCGCCGGGGCGGATCCCGAGGCGTTCGCCGAGATGTGCGCGACCACCCCGGCTGTGCACCGTTTCCCCGGGTCGATGGCCGCTCGACTGCAGGCGTTGGCTGCGTTGATCACCGAGAAGTACGACGGCGACACCGCCCGGCTGTGGAACGAGGCCAGCACCGGCAAGGAGCTTCTCAAGCGCATCCAGGAGTGTCCGGGCTTCGGCAAGCAGAAGGCCCAGATCTTCGTGGCGCTGCTCGCCAAGCAGCTCGACGTGCGTCCCGAGGGGTGGGAGGCGGCTGCCGGTGACTATGCACTGCCCGGTCGTCGTTCGGTGGCCGACGTCGTCGACGAGGTCTCGCTCCAAGAGGTGCGCGATCACAAGAAGCAGATGAAGGCGTCCGCCAAGGCAGCAGCCAAGGCGGCCGGTCCCGCCTCGTGACGAGGCAGAGTCAGACTCGCAGGCGGGCCGAAACTTGGATCCGTC
>DATCYH010000244.1:0-18870 GCA_036570405.1 Nocardioides sp. | reverse complement strand
CGGCCATGGACGATCGGCCTCGCGTGAAGCGCGGGAAGGCCCCGGCGCCGGCATAGCGGGCGGCTTCGGCCAGCTCGTCCTCGATGCGCAGGAGCTGGTTGTACTTCGCGACTCGCTCGGAGCGGGCCGGGGCACCGGTCTTGATCTGGCCGCAGTTGGTGGCGACGGCCAGGTCGGCGATCGTGGTGTCCTCGGTCTCGCCGGAGCGGTGGCTCATCATGTTGCGGAAGCCGGCGCGGTGGGCGAGGTCGACTGCGTCGAGGGTCTCGGTGAGCGAGCCGATCTGGTTGACCTTCACCAGCATGGCGTTGCCCTGTCCACCGTCGATGCCGCGCTGGAGCCGCTCCACGTTGGTGACGAACAGGTCGTCGCCGACAGCTGGGTGCGGGTGCCGAGCTCGTCGGTGATCGTCTTCCAACCGTCCCAGTCCTCCTCGTCGAGGGGGTCCTCGATCGAGACGATCGGATAGTTGTCCACGAGGTCGGCGTAGTAGGCCGTCATCTCGGCGGCGGACTTGGCCACACCCTCGAACTGGTAGGCGCCGTCGGTGAAGAACTCCGAGGCGGCGACGTCCAGGGCCAGGGCGATGTCCTTGCCCAGCTCGAGGCCGGTGCTGCCGATCGCCTCGCTGATCAGGTCGAGCGCGGCGCGGTTGGAGTCGAGGTTGGGCGCGAAGCCACCCTCGTCGCCGAGACCGGTGGCCAGGCCCTTCTTCTTCAGCACTGCCTTGAGCGCGTGGTAGACCTCGGTGCCCTGGCGAAGCGCCTCACGGAAGGTGGTCGCACCGATTGGGGCGATCATGAATTCCTGGATGTCCACGTTGGAGTCCGCGTGCGACCCGCCGTTGAGGATGTTCATCATCGGCACCGGGAGCACGTGGGCGTTGGGCCCACCGACATAGCGATAGAGCGGAAGCCGCGCGGAGTCGGCGGCGGCGCGGGCAACTGCCAGCGAGACGCCGAGGATCGCGTTGGCACCGAGCTCTGCCTTGTTGGGAGTGCCGTCGAGGTCGAGCATGGTCTGGTCGACCAGGCGCTGGTCGTCGGCCTCGAGGCCTTCGATCGCCGGACCGATCCGGTCGATCACGGCGTTGACGGCCTTCTCGACGCCCTTGCCGAGGTAGCGGTCCCCACCGTCGCGGAGCTCCACCGCCTCGAAGGCGCCGGTGGAGGCGCCACTGGGCACGGCGGCCCGGGAGAAGGTTCCGTCGTCGAGCTGCAGCTCGACCTCGACGGTCGGGTTGCCTCGGGAGTCGAGGATTTCGCGGGCGCCGACGGCAGCGATGGAAGCCACTAGGGATGCTCCTGGAGGGGTGATGGGATCGAGCCCGATCAGCCTAACCGGGTGGGCGCCCTCATCCCGGCAGCACCCGCGCGTGTGAGAAGCCCCGGAAGCCGCGGCGTACGGCCCCCGGGTGATTCGTCACCCGGTCCGCCCCGGGCGTTCACCGCGGTGACACGAGCACGACGGGCGGCGGCGCCAGCATGCGTTCAATCCGTCTCGGGACCATCCGTCGAAAGGCACACCATGCTCGTACGCCGTGGAGCGGCCGCTGCTGCCCTCGCTGCGCTGCCCCTGTCAGTCCTGGCCATCACCGACTCGTCGGTCGCCGACAACTCGACTCCCGTCGCCACCGACGAGGCCTTCCACCGTGTGTCGACGTACCCGGTCTTCGCCAACGTCCCGGCTGGCGTGGACCCGGCGGCCGCGACCGTCGCGGAGATCTCCTCGGTCTCCCTCGACGGCAGGACGGTTGCCTACACCGACGCCCTGGGCGGCCGGATCGGGTTCCTCGACATCACGGATCCGTCCGCACCCAAGGGCATCGGCAGCCACGACGTCTCCGGCAGCACCGAGGGCGGCCAGCCGACGTCGGTCTCGATCACCGACACCAGCGTCGGTGAGGTCGCGCTGGTCGTCGTCGACGAGAGCACCTATCCCGGCCTCGAGGACACCGAGTGGGAGGACCAGGCGCCGTCGGCAGGCGTGCGTGCGGGCCGCCTCGACATCGTCGAGCTGGACGGCGACCACGACCAGGTCGCCTCGATCGACCTCGGCGGCCAGCCCGACTCGATCGCGATCTCCCCGGACGGCCGGTTTGCCGCGATCGCGATGGAGAACCAGCGCAACGAGGCCGTCACTCCCCAGGGTGGCGACGAGGGCGACCTGCCCCAGGCACCGTCCGGCTTCGTCCAAGTGATCGACTTGGCTGACCCGGACGCCACCACGTGGGAGGCCTCGCCGATCGCACTGCCTGCCGAGGCACTCGAGGGGGTGGACACCCCCGAGGACGCCGAGCCCGAATATGTCGACATCAACGAGCAGAACAAGCTCGCCCTGACGCTGCAGGAGAACAACGGCGTCGTGATCATCGACCTGCCCAGCAAGCAGATCGAGACCGTCTTCAGTGCCGGCAACACCACGGTCGCAGGCGTCGACACCACGAAGGACGGACTCTTCAACCCATCGGGCAGCATCTCCGCTCCGCGGGAACCGGATGCGATCCAGTGGGTCGGCCCGAACGCAGTGGCCACGGCCAACGAGGGTGACTGGAAGGGTGGCACCCGTGGCTGGAGCGTCTTCGACGCCACCACCGGTGAGGTGACCTGGGACGCCGGGAGCAGCTTCGAGCAGATCGCCACCCGGCACGGGCTGCACAACAACGACCGGGCCGCCAAGAAGGGCGCCGAGCCCGAGGGGCTCGCCTTCGACGTGATCGGCGGCGCGCCCTATGCGTTCGTCGGCTCCGAGCGCAGCAACTTCGTCGCGGTCTACGACATGAGCGATCCCGCCTCGCCGACGTTCCTGCAGGCGATCGCCACCACCAACGGTCCCGAGGGCCTGTTGCCGATCCCCTCGCGCGACCTGCTAGTCGTCTCCTCCGAGAAGGACGACGCCTCGGCGAACGTTCGCGCCACCATCGGCGTCTACGAGTTCGGCAAGGGACGCCCCGGGTTCCCGAGCGTGATCTCCGACGACGTCGCCGGCCAGCCGATCGGGTGGGGCGCGCTCGGCGCCCTCAGCGGCGATCCCAGCGACAAGGACCGGCTCTGGGCCGCCAGCGACGCGGCTCATGCGACCGGTCGGATCCATGGCCTCGATGTCAGCGAGAAGCCGGCCGTGATCGACTCGGTCGTCGAGGTCACCGATGCTCAGGGACACCGCCCGAAGCTCGACATCGAGGGGCTGCACAAGCGTGCCTCGGGTGGCTTCTGGCTCGGGGTCGAGGGTGCGACGGGTCCGGAGAACAAGGTCCTCAAGGTCTCCAGCAACGGCAGGATCGTCGAGACCATCGCACTGCCGTCCGAGGTGACCGCGAACCTCTCCAAGTGGGGCATCGAGGGCGTCTCGGCCTGGGGAACCGGCCGCAACGAGCAGGTGTACGTCGCACTCCAGCGCGCCATCGCCGGTGAGACCCGGGCCCGGATCGGTCGCTACAACGTGGCGGACAAGACCTGGGACTGGTTCGGCTATGAACTGGATGGGACCACTGCCGAGAACGACTGGATCGGCCTGTCCGAGATCACCGTCCTGGACAAGAACTCGGTCGCCGTCATCGAGCGCGACAAGCTCAACGGCCCCCACGCGCAGCTCAAGCGGGTCCGGGTGGTCAACGTGTCGACCAAGCCGACCCGGGGCGTCGTACCGGTCACCAAGGCGGAGGCGATCGACGTACTGCCGGAGCTGCGCAAGCTCAACGGCTGGACGCAGGAGAAGCTCGAGGGCCTCGCCATCAGCCGCGACGGGCGGGTGTTCACCGTCACCGACAACGACGGCCTCGACGACGCGACCGGCGAGACCCAGCTGCTCGAGCTGGGCACCCGCAACCGACTGTTCCGCTCGGCCCTGGCCACCACGGCGAAGCTGTCCGCCAGCCCGCGAGCGGCTCGAGCGGGCCAGCGGGTGAAGCTCTACGCCTCGACCACGCCCTCGTTCGCGACCGGCAAGGTCCAGTTTCTCGACGGCTCCGAGGTCGTGCGGACCGGCTGGCTGAGGAACGGCAAGGTCAGCGTGAGCGTTCGCCCCCGCGCCGGCGTCCACGAGTTCACCGTGAAGTACGTCGGCAACCGCGAGGCGCTCGCCTCCACGTCCGGCGCCGTGAGGGTGAAGGTGGCCGCCCGGCGCTGATCCAAACCGTTGATCCAGCCGTGATGTTGTCCATCACACACGGAGCCCCGGATTACTCCGGGGCTCCGTGTCGTTCCATCGGAGTCCAGGGCTGCGTGTGTGTCGGGGAAAACCTGTCTGCATTCTTGGACACAGGAATGTCGATCAACTCAATGCACTTAGCATGGTCGACACCCCGTGAAACCCGAGACCAGCAGCAAACCTGCGGTCGATCGCATGAAGAAGGAAGTCGATGTCGAACGACGCGCCTCTGATCGAGGCCCCGAAGAAGAACCCCCTCCCGCTGATCATCGCCGGCGTGGTCGTGCTGGCCCTGGTCGCAGGCCTGGTCTATGCCCTGTTCCTACGGGACGACGACGACAAGGAGACCGTCCGCATCGGCGTCGTCGGGGCCAGTGACCCCTACTGGGACATCTACGAGAAGGCCGCCGAGGATGAAGGCATCGACGTCGAGATCGTCGACTTCACCGAGTACAGCCAGCCCAACCCGGCCGTGACCAACGAGGACCTGGACCTCAACCAGTTCCAGCACATCGTCTACCTGGCCGACTACAACGTCTCCAACGACCAGGACCTGACCCCGATCGGCGCCACCGCGATCTATCCGCTGGCCCTCTTCTCCAAGCAGTACGACTCGGTCGAGGACATCAAGGCCGGCGAGACGGTCGCCGTGCCCAACGACCCCAGCAACCAGGCCCGTGGCCTGCTGGTCCTGCAGTCGGCCGGCCTGATCACGCTCAAGTCCGGCGGCTCGATCTTCTCCGACCTCGCCGACGTCGACGAGGACGCCTCGAAGGTCAAGGTCAAGGCACTCAGCGCCGAGCTCACCGTCACCTCGCTGGACGACCTGGCCGCCGCGATCGTCAACAACGACTTCGTCGACAAGGCGGGCCTGAAGTTCGAGGACGCGATCGCGACCGACGACCCGTCCGACCCCAACGCGCTCCCCTACGTCAACATCTTCGCCGCGCGTGCCGAGGACAAGGACAACGCAACGTACAAGAAGCTCGTCGAGATCTACCAGGACACCAAGGCCGTCACCGACTCGGTCCAGGAGGTCTCCGGTGGCACCGCGATCCTGCTGAAGACCCCGGTGGAGGACCTCGAGGCCTCGCTGGCCAAGGTCGAGGCCGACACCTTGGCCCAGAAGAAGTAGTAGTGGCTCTCATCGAGATCAGCGCCGTGTCCCGGGAGTTCCCGGGGCGCGGTGCTGCCGCACAACCAGTCCTCGCTCTCGATGAGGTCGACCTGCGGGTCGAGGAGGGCGACATCCTCGGCATCGTCGGCTACTCGGGTGCCGGGAAGTCGACCCTGCTGCGGCTGATCAACGCCCTCGACAAGCCCACCGCGGGCACGGTCACCGTCGACGGTCGTGAGGTCAGCTCGCTCAACGAGCGCCAGCTGCTGCCGGTCCGCGCGGACATCGGGATGATCTTCCAGCAGTTCAACCTGCTCTCGAACCGCACCGTGTGGGGCAACGTCCTCTATCCGCTGCAGGTCGCGAAGGTCCCCAAGGCCGAGCACCGGGCACGGATCTCGGAGCTGCTGCACTTCGTCGGCCTGGCCGACAAGGCACACGCCTATCCCAACGAGCTCTCCGGAGGCCAGAAGCAGCGCGTCGGCATCGCCCGCGCCCTGGCCACCAACCCCAAGATCCTGCTGGCCGACGAGCCCACCAGCGCTCTCGACCCACAGACCACCGACGAGGTGCTCGCGCTGCTGCGCCGGGTCAACGAGGCGTTCGGCATCACCATCGTGCTGATCACCCACGAGATGGAAGTGGTCCGCGTCCTGGCCCACAACGTCGCCGTGATGGAGAAGGGCAGGATCGTCGAGCAGGGGCCCGTCTACGACCTCTTTTCCAAACCTGCCCAGCCAGCCACCAAGCGTTTCGTCAGCACCCTCGTCGAGGAGGGCCCACCCGAGCGGACCCGGGCGCGCCTGCGGGACAAGCACGAGGGCCGGTTCATCACCCTCTCGTTCCGCGACGAGTCAGTGTCACCCTCGGACGTCTTCGCACAGTTCATCGAGCGCGGCGTCCGCTTCGAGCTCATCCACGGCGGCATCGAGGACGTGCACGGGCGCACCTTCGGCCACCTGACCCTGGCCCTCACCGGTGAGGACACCGCGGTCGCCGAAGCGGTGAGCGTCGTCAGCGTCATGGTCGAGACGAAGGAGGTGCCCTGATGGAACGCCTCAACGAGCTCCAGGACATCTACTGGCAGTCGACCTTCGAGACCCTCTACATGGTGGCCGGGGCGCTGGTCCTCGGCGGCATCGCCGGGCTCGCCCTCGGCGTCGCCCTCTATGTGTCCCGTGCCGGAGGAATCAAGCCGGGCCGGGTGGTCTCGTTCCTGCTCAACCTGGTGGTCAACACCTTCCGCCCGATCCCGTTCGTCATCCTGATCGCGGCCGCCCAGCCGTTGGCCCGAGTCGTCACCGGCACCGGCATCGGCAACAAGCCGGCGATCTTCGTGATGGCGCTGGCTGCCACGTTCGGCATCGCCCGCATCGTGGAGCAGAACCTGCTCTCCGTGGACCCGGGCGTCCTCGAAGCGGCTCGGGCGATGGGCGCCTCGCGGACCCGGGTGGTCCTCACCGTGCTGCTCCCCGAGGCGCTGGGCCCGTTGATCCTGGGCTACACGTTCGCCCTGGTGGCACTCGTCGACATGTCCGCCATCGCGGGCGTCGTGGGCGGTGGCGGCCTGGGGAACTTCGCGATCGTCTATGGCTACCGGCAGTTCGACCAGTGGGTCACCTGGGCGGCGGTGCTGATGATCATCGTGATCGTGCAGTCCGTGCAGTTCCTCGGCAACGCCCTGGCCCGCAAGGTGCTCCGCCGCTGACGTGACACCCGGCCCGCGCGGGCCGCGACGTGTTCGGGGTTCGAGAGGCGCTCGGCGCTCGCCGCGGCAATCGGCGCTCGGTCAACCCATCCGGCGTACGACCGTGCGCAGCGCCCGTTCCGGGTCCACCCCCGCGCGCCGGGCGTCCTCGACCACACCAAGCAGTCGACGCCCGATCTCGTCCTCAAGCCCGTCGCGCTGTTCGGAGGCAGACGAGGTGGCGGGCTCCGTGGGGGTCCCGGCACGCTCGAGGCGGTCGAGGACCTTGTCGGCCAGCAGCAGGGCGGGCAGGGTCGGCGGGATCCCGTCGAAGACGGACGTACGCCGCTTCTCCTCGGCCTTCATCTGCTGCCAGAGCTCGTCGATCGCGGCCGGATCCGTGGGCCGGTCGTCGCCCGTGTCAGTAAAGATGTGCGGATTGCGGCGGACCATCTTCTCGCTCAGGCCCGCCACCACGTCATCGATGGTGAACTCGCCCGCCTCGCGGGCGATCTCGGCGTGGAAGTAGACCTGCAGCAGCAGGTCCCCGAGCTCCTCGCGCAGGTGCACCGGGTCACCGGAGTCGATCGCCTCCAGGGTCTCGTGGGCCTCCTCGAGCAGGAACCGGGCCAGCGACTCGTGGGTCTGCCCCGCCTTCCAGGCGCACTCGGCACGCATCCGCGCCATCAGCGCGATGAACTCAACCAGCGGCTCACCATCGGCCACCGGAAGGGACGGCTGCGACTGCTCAGGCATCCGGCGGAGTGCCGCACTTCTGGGACTGGGGCAGCGAGGCCAGGTAGGCGTCGTACTCCTGCTGGCTCTCCGCCGAGACCGCGGCTCGGGCCAGGTCGCTGACCGGCACCGACAGCTGGTTGGCCGTGGTGACCCGACCCTGGTCGTCGAGGGCCGGGAACCGCGGATCGCGTTGTACGTCGACCCCGGCCGCCCACTTCTCGTAGTCCTCGCCGCCGATGCTCTGCACGATCTCGATGTAGCTCGACATCGAGGCCATGTCCTCGAAGATCGGACGCAGCGCCGAGGGAACCTGCTCGAGCTGGGCGGCGAGGCCGGATCGGGCCTCCTTGACCTGTTCGGTCAGTGCCGGATCGTCCTGGGCGTCGATGTGCTCGACGTACTGCTCGGCGAGCTGGTGGTCGACGTAGGCTTGGACGTAGGAGCTGCGCACCGAGGCCATCGGCACGGCACCCTCGAGCTGGCCGGTCTCGACGCCGAACCGGCACAGTTGCTCGGACTTGTCGTCGACGGTGCTGATCGAGATGGACGAGTCCCCCACCGTCGCGGCCGTTCCCGGGTGCAGCTCGGGTCCCAGGTCGCCCCCGCAACCGGTGAGCCCGAACAGGGTCACGGCACTCACGGCGGTGACGCTGGCAAGACGCCGCTGGATCCTCACGATGGTTCTCCTCGAGTCCGGTTGGTCAGCGTGCCCCATTCAAGCAGGCAGCGTGACCGTGCTCACGTCTGGCCCGTCGACTCACTCGACCTTCTTGGCCGGCGGGTCCAGGACCGCATCGATCACGTGCCTGGCCCAGGTCAGCAGCTCCTCGTCGCGGATGTGTCCACCCGGGACCGTCGGCCGGGGCACCAGGACGGTGTCGGTGGCCGACTTGTAGAGGCTCTTGGGATAGATCATCCCCAGTCGCACCTGCCGCGACTCGGGCAGCGCCACCGGCGAGAACCTGATGTTCTTGCCGGCCAGGGTGACCTCGGCGATCCCGGCCTGGCGGGCACGCGCACGGAAGCTGGCCACCTCGAGCAGGCTGGAGACGCTCTTGGGCGGGTTGCCGTAGCGGTCCAGCATCTCCTCGCGGATCCGCGCCACGTCCTCGTCGGAGCGGACCTCGGAGAGGGCCTTGTACATCTCGAGGCGCAACCGCTCCGAGGGGATGTAGTCGTGCGGCAGGTGCGCGTCGATGGGCACCTCGATGCGGACCTCGGCCAGCTCCGGCTCGGTGTCACCACGGAACTCGGTGACCGCCTCCCCGACCAGGCGTACGTAGAGGTCGAAGCCGACGTCGGCGATGTGACCGGACTGCTCGCCACCGAGCAGGTTGCCGGCTCCGCGGATCTCGAGGTCCTTCATCGCGATCGCCATACCCCCGCCGAGATCGGAGTGCTGGGCCAGGGTGGCCAGGCGCTCGTGCGCGGTCTCGGTGAGCGGCTTCTCGGTGGGATAGAGGAAGTAGGCGTAGGCGCGCTCTCGCGAGCGGCCCACACGGCCCCGCAGCTGGTGCAGCTGGGAGAGCCCGAGCGTGTCCGAGCGCTCGATGATCATCGTGTTGGCGTTGGAGACGTCGAGCCCCGACTCCACCAGCGTGGTGCAGACGAGCACGTCGAAGCGCTTCTCCCAGAAGTCGAGCATCACCTGCTCCAGCTGGCGCTCGTTCATCTGTCCGTGCGCGGTGGCGACACGGGCCTCGGGGACGAGCTCGGTCAGCTTCTGCGCGGCCTTCTCGATCGACTGGACCCGGTTGTGGATGTAGAAGACCTGGCCCTCGCGGAGCAGCTCGCGCCGGATCGCGGCCACCACCTGCCGGTCCTCGTAGCCACCGACATAGGTCAGCACCGGGTGCCGTTCCTCGGGCGGGGTGGCGATCGTCGACATCTCCCGGATTCCGGTGATCGCCATCTCCAGGGTGCGCGGGATCGGCGTCGCGGACATCGCCAGCACGTCGACGCTGGTCCGCAGCTGCTTCATCTTCTCCTTGTGCTCGACTCCGAAGCGCTGCTCCTCGTCGACGACGATCAGCCCGAGGTCCTTGAACCGGATGTCGGAGTTGAGCAGTCGGTGGGTGCCGATGACGATGTCGATGCTGCCGTCGGCCAGGCCCTCCAGGACAGCCTTGGCCTCCTTGTCGGTCTGGAACCGCGAGAGCGGCTTGAGGTTGACCGGGAAGCCACTCATCCGCTCCTCGAAGGTGGACAGGTGCTGGGTGACCAGGAGCGTGGTGGGGACGAGCACGGCGACCTGCTTGCCGTCCTGGACCGCCTTGAAGGCAGCACGCACCGCGATCTCGGTCTTTCCGTAGCCGACGTCACCGCAGACCAGCCGGTCCATCGGGACCTGCTGCATCATGTCGGACTTCACCTCGTCGACGGTGCTGAGCTGGTCGGCGGTCTCCTGGAACGGGAACGCGTCCTCCAGCTCGCGCTGCCACGGGGTGTCGGGTCCGAAGGCATAGCCCTTGGTGGCCTGGCGGGCGGCGTACAGCTTGATCAGCTCCGCGGCGATCTGCCGGACCGCCTTGCGTGCCTTGCTCTTGCGCTTGGTCCAGTCCGCGCCGCCGAGCCGGTCCAGGCTCGGCGCCTCGCCGCCGACGTAGCGGGTGACCTGGTCGAGGGCGTCGGCCGGCACGTAGAGTCTGTCGCCGGCGGCGCGCTGTCCGGACTTGGGCTTGGAGGCGCCATATTCGAGCACGAGGTATTCGCGGGTCGCGCCCTGCACCTCGCGCTGCTTCATCTCGACGTAGCGACCCACACCGTGCTGCTCGTGCACGACGTAGTCGCCGGGCTCCAGCTCGAGCGGGTCGATCTGCTTCTTGCGGCGCGCGGGCAGCTTGCGCATGTCGCGCGTCGAGGACTTCTGCCCGGAGATGTCCTCGCCGGTGAGCACTGCGAAGTCGGGGCCGACCAGGCCCTGGATCAGCTGGGCGTGGACGACGGTCACGACGCCGGGGTCGGTGACGGTGCCGTCCTCGACGAGGCGGGCGGCGATCTCGTTCTCGCCGAGGACCTCGACGGTGCGCTCGGCCGGGCCGAGTCCCTCGCGGACCACGAAGACGCGCTTGCCCCGGTCCAGCCAGTCCTTGACGTCGCGGACCGCTGCCGCGACGTCGCCGCGATAGGCGTCGGCCGGGTTCACCTCGACCGTGCGTACGTCGGGGGCGTCCGGGTCGATGTTGCCGGGCACGGCGGCACCGGAGTCGTCGAGCCCGAACGGGCTGATCGACCACCAGGCCAGGCCGCGGCCGATGGTGTGCTCGCGCACCTCGCCGAGCGACTTGTAGGACGCCGCTCCGAGGTCGATCGGCGCCACGCCCCCGCTCGCCGCGGCTGCCCAGGAGGCGCCGAGGAACTCCTCGGACGTCGCGACCAGGTCGTGCGCCCGGGCCCGGACCCGCTCCGGATCCAGGACGAGCACGGAGGTGTTGGCCGGCAGCAGGTCGACCAGGAGCTCCATCTCGTCGACCAGCACCGGAGCCAGCGACTCCATCCCCTCGACGGCGATGCCGTTGGCGATCTTCTCGGTCAGCTCCTTGAGCTGCGGGTGCGCCTCACCGAGCTCGGCCGCGCGACGGCGTACGTCCTCGGTCATCAAGAGCTCACGACACGGCGGCGCCCAGAGCCTCTCGCGGGGCTCGAGCGTGCGCTGGTCGGCGACGGAGAAGCTGCGGATCTCCTCGACGTCATCGCCCCAGAACTCGATCCGGAGCGGGTGCTCCTCGGTCGGCGGGAAGATGTCGACGATGCCTCCGCGGACGGCATATTCGCCGCGCCGCTCGACCAGGTCGACACGGGAGTAGGCAGCGTCGCTGAGTCGTCTGGCGATGTCGTCGATCTCCACGGTGTCACCCTTGCGGACCTCCACCGGCGCCAGGTCGCCGAGTCCCTTGACCTGCGGCTGGAGCACGCTGCGCACCGGCGCCACGACGACCTGGATCTCACCCTCGGCGGGGTGCGTGATCCGGCGCAGCACGGCGAGCCGTTGGCCGATCGTGTCGCTGCGCGGGCTGAGCCGCTCGTGCGGGAGGGTCTCCCAGCTGGGGAAGTAGGCCACTTTGTCGGCGTCGACGAGCTCGTTGAGCGAGGCGACCAGGTCCTCGGCCTCGCGCTGGGTCGCGGTGACGGCCAGGACCGACCGGCCCTCGCGGACCAGCCCGGCCACCATGAACGGCCGGATGCCGGCGGGCCCGGTCAGGTCGAGGGCATTGACGCTGCGGGCATCTGCCAGTGCGCCGGAGAGCGCCTTGTTCGCGAGGACGACATCGGCCAAGCCTTGGAGACGCACGGTGGAACCTTCCGACAACACGGCAGCCCCCGGTCAGGCTGACAGGGGGTGGACGCGTGCCATCCTACGTCGCTGCTGGGACAGCTCCCTCGAGCGCACCGACGACCGTCTGCACGGCCAACCGCTCGGCGCGGTCGGGGCGCATCACTGCGAAGATGTGCCGCGCGGTGGAGATCCCACGCAACGGCCGCAGGACGACATCCTTGCCCTGGGCTGAGGTGAACCGGGGCAGGATCGCGACCTTGTCGCTGGCCGCGACGAGCGCCTCGATCAGCCGGTTGTCGCGCATTCGCTGCACCACCCGGACCGACTGCCCCGTCGCCTCCTCGACGGCGAGGCGGACCACATCGAAGGGGAAGCCGATCGGCACGCCGATCCATTCCTGGTCCACAAGGTCCTCGGGACGTACGTCGTCGCGTGCGGCGAGCGCGTGGTCGAGCGCCATCGCCACGTCGAGGGGCTCACGGACCAGCTCGACGGTGACCAGGCCCTCGGTGCCGGCGGGTGCGTGCGAGGTGAGGCTGTGGGCGATCACGATGTCGTGCTCGGTGACCAGGTCGGCATAGGCCAGCTCGGCGACGTCCACGTCGGTGAAGACCAGGTCGATCCCGGTCTCCTCGAGCGCACCGAGGGCCTGCGGGAGCAGGTAGGTCGCGGCACTGGGCAGGCCGGCGACCGACACGGTGCCGGAGGGTTGGCCGCGGAAGGCGTCCCACCGGGCCTGCACCTGGGCCACCACCTGTGCGACGTCGTGTCCGCACTGGGCCAGCAGCTCCCCGGCCGGCGTGAGCCGGAGTCCGCGCCCGGCCGGCTCGACGAGCTGGCTCCCGAATTCGCGCTGCGCGGTTCGCAACTGCTGACTCACCGCAGACGGGGTGCGGTGGGTGGCCCGGGCCACCGCGGTGACGCTGCCACGCACCGAGAGATCGCGGAGCAGCTCGAGGTGCCGAACATCCATGCAGGCAGCCTACAGAGTCCATGAAGGACTATTCGCTTGTTCTTCACTGGCGACCCGGGAACCATGGGCCGCGTGCCCGTCAACTACCGTCTGCTCGCCTGCTCCGTCGCCGTCATGTGGGGGCTCAACTTCATCGCCATCCATGCATCGCTGGAGCACTTTCCGCCGCTGTTCCTGGCGGCGCTGCGATTCGCCTTGATCGCCGTGCCCACCGTGCTCCTGGTGCCCAGGCCGGCCGTGGAGCTGCGCTGGCTGATCGGCTATGGCCTCGGCTTCGGGACCCTGCAGTTCCTCTTCCTGTATTGGGGAATGGCCGCCGGCATGCCGGCTGGACTCGCCTCCCTGGTCCTCCAGGCATCGGCCCCGTTCACCGTGCTGCTGGGGGCCACCGTGGCGCGCGACCGGGTCAGCGGAAGGCGGGTGCTGGGGATCCTGGTGGCCGTCGCCGGCCTGGCCGTGGTCGGCTGGCAGCGCACCGAGGCCGCCTCGGTGCTGCCCTTCCTGCTGGTGCTGGCTGGCGCGTTCGGCTGGTCGATCGGCAACATCTGCAACGCCCGGGCCAAGGCGCCGGACCCGTTGGTCTTCACGCTCTGGATGTCCGTGGTACCGGTGGCGCCGATGCTGGTCCTGGCCCTGGTCTTCGAGGGACCGGGCCGGATCACCGAGTCGATGACCACCCTGGACCAGCCCGGGGCGACACCCGCCCTGCTGGGCCTGGCCTACACGGTGCTGATCGGGACGATCGCCGGCTCGGGTGTCTGGTCCTGGTTGATGAGCCGGCACCCGGCCGGCGTCGTGGCACCGTTCTCGATGCTGGTTCCGGTCGTCGGCATGAGCGCTGCATGGCTCATGCTCGGCGAGACCACGAGCCCCGGCGAGCTCGTCGGTGCCGTGCTCGTGGTGGGCGGAGTCCTCCTGGGCAGCCGGCTGCCCACGACCCAGGCGGAGACCCCGCCCGCAGAAGTCAGCGAGCCACGATCACCGAGGAGCCGTGACCGAAAAGTCCCTGGTTTGCGGTGATCCCGACGCGAGCGCCCTCCACCTGGCGGCCCTCTGCCTGGCCACGCAGCTGCCAGGTGAGCTCGCAGACCTGTGCCAGCGCCTGAGCAGGGACGGCCTCGCCGAAGCAGGCCAGGCCACCGGACGGGTTGACCGGGATCCGGCCACCGATGGTGGTGTCGCCGGCACGCAGCAGCGCCTCTGCCTCGCCGCGCTTGGCCAGGCCGAGATCCTCGATCCAGTCCAGCTCGAGCGCGGTGGAGAGGTCATAGACCTCGGCCACGTCCACGTCGTCGGGGCCGATTCCGGCTTCCTGATAGGCGGCGTCGGCAAGCGACTCCTTGAAGGTCCGCTCGCCCGCGCCGACCGCGTTGGTGGCCTCGGTCGAGAACAGCGGCATGTCGATGACGGTCTGCGGGAAGGTCGGGGTGACCGTCGAGATCGCCTTGATCTTCACCGGGTCGGTGAGGCCGTGCTTGGCGGCGTACGCCTCGGACACCAGGACCACCGCGGCCCCTCCGTCGGAGGTGGCACAGATGTCGAGCAGGTGCAGCGGGTCGGAGACGATCGCGGAGTTCACCACGTCCTCGACGCTGACCTCCTTGCGATAGCGCGCATTCGGGTTGGCCAGGCCGTGGCGGGAGTTCTTCGCCTTGACCGCGGCGAAGTCCTCGCTGGTGGCGCCGTAGAGGTCCATCCGGCGGCGGGCGTAGAGACCGAAGTAGCCGGGGTTGGTCATCCCCATCAGGCGGAAACGCAGCCAGTCCGGGTCGTCCCAACGCTCGCCGGCATTGGGGGCGAGGAAGCCCTTGGGGGTGGTGTCGGCGCCGACCACGAGGGCGACGTCGCACTGGCCGGCGAGGATGCGGGAGCGAGCGGTGTCGAGGGCCTGCGAACCGGTCGCGCAGGCGGCGTACGACGTGGCGATGCGGGCCCCGTTCCAACCCAGCGCCTGGGCGAACGTGGAGCCGGCGACATAGCCGGCGTACCCGTTGCGAACGGTCTCGCCGCCGACGACCAGGCCGACGTCTTGCCAGTCGACGCCAGCGTCGGCCAGGGCTGCGCGCGCCGCGGCGACGCCGTACTTCACGAACGAGTGACCCCACTTGCCCCAGGGGTGCATGCCGACTCCGGCAACGACGACGTCCTTGGTCACTTGACCGACTCCTGCTCTGCTTCGTTGTCCGATCGGGTCGGCAGCCACTTCCACATCGTCTTCTCGCCGTCCTCGTCGGTCCAGGCGGTCTCCACGATCAGCTCGACCGGCGAGCCGACCTTGACGTCGTTCACGCCGAAGCCGTTGGCCAACTGGCCCAGGATGACCAGACCCTCGGGGAGCTCGACCGCGGCAAGCGCGAACGGGACGTAGGGGTCCGCGGCGGGAATGTAGGGGGCCGGCGGCTGGTACTGGGCGTCGGTGTAGGACCACACCGTGCCGCGGCGGGAGAGCTCGCGGGTCTCGAAGGACTCCCCCGAGCAGGCCGGGTTCTTGCAGAACTCACGCTCGGCGGGGAATGCGAGGTTGCCGCACTCCGTGCACGCCGACGCCAACAGGGCCGGCTCGGGGCCGGTGGTGAACCAGCCTTCGATGGCAGGTGTGCTCATCTCTCCCCTTCGGGCATGCGACGACAAAACTAGAACAGGTTCCTATTGTGCCATCGATCCACGTTCGTTGCCCGCGACGGTCCCACCCACCGGGCCGATCCCTCGTTGATGCCGGCCCCTGGACCGAGACCTGCACAGAACCTTCACGAGTCATCCGCACATCCTGACCACTCGCACTCCTAGGCTCGCTCACATGGCAGACGGCGCACCCAACACCACTACGGCCAGGATCCTCGTCGTCGAGGACGAGCCGATCATCAACCAGGCCGTCACCGACCGGCTGCGCGGCTCCGGCCATCACGTGGTCCAGGCCTACGACGGACCGAGCGCAGTGCAGCTCTTCGCCCAGACCACGCCCGACCTGGTCCTGCTCGACGTGATGCTGCCCGGCTTCGACGGACACGAAGTGTGCCGCCGCATCCAGGCCTCGCGTCCAGTGCCGGTGCTGATGCTGACTGCCCGCGACGACGAGGCCGACATCCTGGTCGGGCTCGGCGTCGGCGCCGACGACTACATGACCAAGCCGTTCCGGATGCGGGAGCTGGTTGCCCGGGTCGCGGCCCTGCTCCGCCGGGTCGAACGGGCCGAGGAGCTTGCCTCGCGGACCGCGCCGAAGCCCGAGCTCGGCGACCTGGACATCGACTCCGCGAGCCGCCGGGTGCGGGTTGCCGGCGAGGAGATCCACCTGACTCCGACCGAGTTCGACCTGCTGCTCTGCCTGGCCGCGGCACCGGGGACGGTGTTGGCCCGCGAGAGGCTGTACGCCGAGGTGTGGGGCTGGTCGGGCGCCACCGGGACCCGGACCGTGGACAGTCACGTGAAGGCACTCCGGGCCAAGATCGGTGCCCAACGGGTCCGCACCGTGCACGGCGTCGGCTATGCCCTCGAACCGGTGGCCCAGCCATGAGCGGAACCAACAGGCAGCCGCTGCTGGACGGCGTACGGTCGGTCAAGATCAAGCTCGGTGTCCTCGTCGCGGCCAGCGTCGTGGTTGCGGCACGGGTCGGCGCCCTCGGCGAACGGGCCGGGGTCCCGCTCTGGCTCGGGCTGCCGGTGACCGTCGGCCTCGCGCTCGCCGTCACACAGCTGCTCGCCAGCGGTATGACCTCCCCCCTGCGTGAGATGACCGCCGCTTCGCGACGGATGGCGCGCGGCGACTACTCCGTGCGGGTCACCGCCTCCTCCAGTGATGAGATCGGCGAGCTGGGCAGGGCCTTCAACCGGATGGCCGAGGACCTGGCCGGCGTCGACCAGCAGCGTCGCGAGCTGGTCGCCAACGTGAGCCATGAGATCCGCACGCCTCTCGCTGCGCTCTGCGCGGTGCTGGAGAACCTCGCCGACGGCGTCGCCGAGCCCGACCCGGAGACGCTGCGCACCGCACTCGAGCAGGCCGAACGACTCTCCGCCCTGGCCACCGACCTGCTCGACCTGGCCCGGGTGGATGCCGGGAAGGCCGTCCTGTCCACCGAGCCGGTTCCCCTGCGCGAACTCCTCGAGCGGGCCGTCGCCGAAGCTGGGTTCTCGAGTCGCGACGTGACCTACGCCGTGCAGGTCGAGCCCCGCGACCTGACTGCGTCCGCAGACCCGGCGCGACTGCGTCAGCTCGTTGCCAACCTGCTGGACAATGCGTCGCGGCACAGTCCTTCGGCCGGCCAGGTCAGGCTCACCGCAGCCGCCACTCCTGACGGCTGGGCGCTCGAGGTCACCGATCAGGGACCCGGCATTCCGGCCGCCGACCGCGAACGGGTCTTCGAGCGCTTCGGCACCCTCGGCGACAACCTCTCCGAGACCGGCGGAGGCGGCGGCACCGGCCTCGGCCTGGCCATCGCCCGCTGGGTCACCGACCTGCACGGCGGATCCATCGCCTTCGTCGACCCGGAGACCTCCGGGGCCCGCGTCCGGGCCACCTTCCCGCGCGAGCCGCACCGTCCCGGCACCGCCCGGGCACCCGCTCCGCTTCCTCTGCCCCCGACCGACCAGGAGGCCACCGTGCCCAGCCCCAGCAAGCCGTCGTACCCGCCCGCCCCGCCAGCCCACCCCGGTGCGCCGGGCACGCGACCGGAACCCTTCCTGGACGACCTCTTCGGCAGGTTCTGGCCCGAGCGATCGATGCCCGCCAACGTGCCCGCGGTCCTTGCCTGCCTGGCCGTCGGCCTGCTCGCGGCTGCCATCCTGCCCTTCCGCGATCTCGGCCTCGGCACGGCGATCGTGCTGGTCGCGTCCGGCGGCGTCATCCTCGGCTTCAGCCGCAACCGCCGCTCGCCGTTCACCCTCACCTGCGCGGCACTGTGCCTGCTGCTGGCCAGCACGGCCGCCCTGCGGGACGCCGAGTGGATCGTCATCCTGTGCCTGCTGGCCGGTGGCGCGCTCTGCATGGCCGGACTCGCCAACGGGCGCACCCTGCCCGGTTTCATCATCTCCGGGATCGCGTGGCCGCTGGCCGGACTTCGCGGGCTGCCCTGGCTGGGTCGTTCGCTGCGCGCGCTCACCGGTGGCGGAGCGAGTGCCGCCGCCATCCGCACCGCACTCATCTCGCTGCTCGGAGTCAGTGTCTTCGCGCTGCTGTTCGCCTCTGCCGATGCCCTGTTCGCCGAGTGGGTCGACGCGCTCGTCCCCGACTTGACCATCGACACGTTCGTGCTGCGCGCCTTCATCACCGTCGCCGTCGGAGGCGTCGTACTGGCCGCGACCTACCTCGGGCTCAACCCGCCACAGGTCGAGGCCGCCACCGGCCGGGTGCGCCCGGTGGCAAGTCGATATGAGTGGCTGGTACCGGTGCTGCTGGTCGACGCGGTGTTCGTCGCGTTCCTGATCGTCCAGGCCACCGTGATCTTCGGCGGGCACGGCTACCTCGAGCGGACCACCGGGCTCACCTATGCCGAATACGTCCACCAAGGATTCGGCCAGCTGACGGTCGCCACGATCCTGACCCTGCTGGTGGTCTGGGCAGCTGCTCGCAAGGCCCCGGTGGCAACGAGTGCCGATCGCACCTGGCTGCGCGGATCCCTCGGCCTGCTGTGCGTGCTGACCCTGGTCGTGGTGGCCTCCGCGCTCTACCGGATGCACGTCTATCAGGAGGCCTACGGCTTCACCCAGTTGCGCCTGCTCGTCGACGTCTTCGAGGGTTGGCTGGGGCTGGTGGTGGTCGCGGTGATGGTCGCCGGCACCACCCTGCGGGGTGCGTGGCTGCCTCGTGCGGCCCTGCTGAGCGGAGCCGGACTGCTGCTCGGGTTGGCCGTGCTCAATCCGGACGCCTGGGTCGCCCAGCAGAACATCGACCGCTATGCCGAGACCGGCAAGGTTGACTGGCTCTATCTGCAGGATTT
>DATCYH010000243.1:0-2815 GCA_036570405.1 Nocardioides sp. | reverse complement strand
GCTGCGCTCCGCACTGGCCGAATGACCCTACCTTGTCCGACCCCCGTGGAGGTGAGTCATCTCACCTGTGGTAGCCGCCGGTCGGACTCGTTTTGTCCTTCCGTTCACAAACTCCTAAAGTGATCGTCGTTGCAGGGATCGGCACCCACATTCCAGTGGGTCTCGAGGAGTGCCCTGTGGCCACTGGAGACGAGAACATTGACCTCACGGACGTCCGCGACGAGCAGCCCTGACGGGGTTGCGATCGCCGACGCCACGGACGCGCAGGACGGCGTCGAGGAGACTCCGGTCCGCCACATCCCCGAGGCGAGCGTCGCCCGTCTTCCGATCTATCTTCGCGCCCTGACCGGACTCGTCGAGCAGGGCACCGAGACCTGCTCGAGCGAGGAACTCGCGACCGCGACCGGCGTGAACAGCGCCAAGCTCCGCAAGGACCTGTCCTACCTCGGCTCCTACGGCACGCGTGGGGTCGGTTACGACGTGGCCTACCTGCACTACCAGATCGCCCGGGAGATCGGCCTGACCCACGACTGGCCGGTCGTCATCGTCGGAATCGGCAACTTGGGCCACGCCCTGGCCAACTACTCCGGCTTCCGCTCCCGCGGCTTCCGCGTCGTCGGCCTGCTCGACGCCGCCGAGGAATTGACCGACAAGGAGGTTGCCGGCTTGGCCGTGCGACCCTTCGACGACCTCGAGGAGATCATCGCCGAGGAGGGCGTCGCCATCGGCGTGATCGCCACCCCCGCGCACGCCGCACAGGACGTCGCGGACCGGATGGTCGCGGCCGGCATCACCAGCGTGCTCAACTTCGCACCCGCCGTGCTGACCGTGCCCGACGGAGTCGGCGTCCGCAAGGTCGACCTGTCCATCGAGCTGCAGATCCTCGCCTACCACGAGCAGCGCAAGTCCGAGGAGACCACGTGAGCATCCTGGTCGTGGGCATCTCCCACCGCACCGCACCCGTCGACGTGCTCGAGCAACTTTCCCTCGAACCCAGCGGCGTCGACAAGCTGATCGCCGACGTCACCGCCTGTGAGCACGTCATCGAGGCCGCCGTCCTGGCCACCTGCAACCGCCTCGAGATCTATGCCGAGGTCGACCGCTTCCACGGCAGTGTCGAGGAGCTGTCGCGGCTGCTGTGCGAGCGCGGCAGCGAGTTCTCGCTCGCCGACAACCTGCTCTCCAGCCTCTACGTGCACTATGACGACGGCGCGGTCTCGCACCTCTTCCACGTCGTGTCCGGCCTCGACTCGATGGTCGTCGGCGAGGGCCAGATCCTCGGTCAGGCGCGTGAGGCGCTGCGCCACGGCCAGGAGGTCGGCACCGTCGGTCCGGCACTGAACTCGCTGTTCCAGCAGGCCCTGCGAGTCGGCAAGCGCTCCCACGCCGAGACCGACATCGACCGGGCTGCGCCCTCCATGGTCACCGCGGCGCTCGACCTGGCCACGGTGGAGATCGGGTCCCTGACCGGCAAGCGGGTCGCCGTCGTCGGAGCCGGTGCGATGGCCGGTCTCGCGACCGCCACGGTCTCGCGCCTGGGGGCTGCTGACATCGCCGTGCTCAACCGCACCGCCAGCAACGCGGACCGCCTGGCCGGCGAATACTCCGCCCGCGCGCTCGCACTCACCGAGCTGCACGACGTACTCGCGAAGGCGGACGTGGTGATCTCGTGCACCGGCGCCTCCGGCGTGGTGATCACCACCGACCAGGTCGCAGCGGCCCGGGCCGGGAACTCCGAGCCGATCGTGTTCCTCGACCTCGCCCTGCCGCGAGACATCGAGGAGGGCGTCGCCGCGCTTCCCGGCGTCACCGTGATCGACCTGCGCCGCCTGGCCGATGCGCTGTCCCACACCGAGGGCGCGCGTGAGGTCGAGGGTGTCCGGTCGATCGTGACCGAGGAGATCCGAGCATTCGTCAACGCGCGCCGCCAGGCCAGCGTCACCCCGACCGTGGTCGCCCTGCGCACCATGGCCACCGGTGTCGTGGACGCCGAGATCGATCGCCTGCTGACCCGGCTGCCGGAGCTCGACCCGGCCTCGCGTGCCGAGGTGGAGCAGGCCGTACGCCGAGTCGCCGACAAGCTCCTGCACCAGCCCACGATCCGGGTCAAGGAACTGGCCAACGAGACCGGTGCGGTCTCCTATGCCACTGCCCTGGCGGAGCTCTTCGCCCTGCACCCGGACGCCGTCGACGCCGTCACCAGCCCGGAGCGCCACTCATGACCCAGACACTTCGCATCGGCACCCGTGCCTCGTTGCTCGCCCGGACCCAGTCCGGCCAGATCGCCGACCTGATCGCCGAACGACTCGGCGTACAGGTCGAGCTCGTCGACGTCACCACCGAGGGTGACATCAGCCGGGCGCCCCTGCACACGCTCGGCGGCACCGGGGTCTTCGTCAGCGCCCTGCGCGACGCCCTCCTCGACGGCCGGGTCGACGTCGCAGTCCACTCGCTCAAGGATCTCCCGACCGGAGCTGCCGAAGGCATCACACTGGCCGCAGTGCCCACCCGGGAGGACCCGCGCGACGTGCTCGTCGCCCGCGACGGACTGACGCTCGGCGAGCTCCCGGTCGGCAGCGTCGTGGCCACCGGCTCGCCCCGCCGGGCCTCTCAGCTGCACGCGCTCGGCCTGGGCCTGGAGATCGTCGGGCTGCGCGGCAACATCGACACCCGCCTGGGCAAGGTCACCTCCGGTGCGGCCGACGGTGTCGTCCTCGCTCGTGCCGGACTGTCCCGGATCAACCGGCTCGACGTAGTCACCGAGACCATCGACCCGATCCAGATGCTCCCGGCCCCGGGCCAGGGAGCGTTGGCG
>DATCYH010000242.1:0-2377 GCA_036570405.1 Nocardioides sp. | reverse complement strand
CACGCTGAATCCCTCGAGGACCAGGTCGTGGCGCGCCTTGAGGTGCGCCCGTTCGTGGGCTAGGACCGCGTCCACCTCGTCACTGCCCAATCGCTCTAGGGCGCCCGCGGAGACGACGACCCGCGACCCGGACACACCGGGCAGACAGTAGGCGACGGGGACGTCGTGCTCGACGACGCGGGCCCCGCGCTCGGTGCGTGCGAGCAGGTCGAGCTGGGCCCGGTGGCGACGACGTAGCGCGCGCAGGTTCGTCCCCACCCGGTGCCCGCTGAGCAACAGCCGGCCGACGACCAGCAGGGTCAGGCCCAGGGCGACCGTGGCGACGGCATACTCGAGGATCGTGCCGTTGTTGCGCCACGCTTTGGCGGTGGTCAGCGAGAGGCCGGCCCCTACCGCCGAGAGGACTGCTGCCATGGCCACGCTCTGCCACAGCAGCATCGCTGCCACCGGGGTGTGGCGCAGGGCGTGCCAGCGGCTCATCAGGCTCGGGACCGGCCCGGCCAGCAGCACGGCGAGGCAGCCCAGGACGAGGGGTGTCATCGGTCGGTCAGGTCTGCCAGGGCCTGCTTGAGGGCTGCAATGTCGTCCTCACTGGCCTCCTCGACGAAGGCGACGAGTGCCGACTCGCGGGTGCCCTGCTTGAGCTCGGACAGACTGTCGCGGATCAGCTCGGCGGTCATCTCCCCCTGGGAGGCGGCGGCACGGTAGCGGTAGGCCCGGCCCTCCTTCTGCTGCAGGACCACAGACTTCTTGGCCAGCCGGTCCAGCACCGTCATCACCGTCGTGTAGGCGATGTCGCGGTCCTCGGCCAGGTTCGCGTGCACGTCGCGCACCGTCCACCACTGCTCCTCCTCGGGAGCGGTCCAGAGCACGTCCATGACGGCACGTTCGAGGTCCCCCAAGCGGGACGAGGGGCGTGGAATCCGAGGCATGGGTCAGATTGTACCTACGGAATCCGTCGTACTACAGTCTGTCGTAATTACTACAGTGCGTCGTAGTTGCCCCCGGGCACGAGGATCGGAGTCCTGCATGGAAGTTGTCGACATCGCTCGGTGGCAGTTCGGGATCATCACCGTCTACCACTTCCTCTTCGTCCCGATCACGATCGGACTCTCCTTCATCATCGCGCTCTTCGAGACCTGCTGGGTGCGCACCCAGAACGAGCACTGGCTGCGGCTGACGAAGTTCTTCGGCAAGCTCTTCCTGATCAACTTCGCCATCGGCCTGGTCACCGGCATCGTCCAGGAGTTCCAGTTCGGGATGAACTGGTCGGACTACTCGCGCTTCGTCGGCGACGTCTTCGGCGCACCGCTGGCCATCGAGGGACTGCTCGCGTTCTTCCTCGAGTCCACCTTCCTGGGCCTGTGGATCTTCGGATGGGACAAGCTGCCCCGGATGCTGCACGCGAGCTGCATGTGGCTGGTCCACATCGGCACCCTGCTCTCCTCCTACTTCATCCTCGCCGCCAACTCCTGGATGCAGCACCCGGTCGGCCACACCTACAACGAGGTCACCGGCCGTGCCGAGCTGACCGACTTCTGGGCGGTGATGTTCAACAAGGTGCAGCTGGTCGCCTTCCCGCACGTGGTCACCGCGTGCTACCTGACCGGTGGCGCCTTCGTGCTGGGCATCGCGGCCTGGCTCTACCTGCGCCGCAGGACTCGTGACGAGGACCGGCCGATGTATCTCACCGCCGTCCGCGTCGCTGCCTGGGTGACCCTGATCGGCGGCCTCGGTGTCGCGATCACCGGAGACCTGCAGGGCAAGGTGATGACCGAGGTGCAGCCGATGAAGATGGCAGCGGCCGAGGGGCTCTACGAGACCTCCGAATCCTGCGCACCGTTCTCGGTGTTCACCCTGGGCACCCCCGATGGCAAGGAGGAGAAGTTCGCCCTCACCGTGCCCTGCCTGCTCTCCTTCCTGGGCACCGGCACCTTCGACGGCAAGGTCGAGGGGATCAACCCGCTGCGCGAGAAGTACGCCGAGACCTACGGCACCGACCCGGGCGCGACCTACTACCACCCCGAGGACTACGTCCCGATCATCCCGGTGACCTACTGGTCCTTCCGCTTCATGATCGGGCTCGGGATGGCGTCTGCCGCCGGCGCGGCGCTGCTCCTGTGGGGCACCCGCAAGGGCCGGCGACCCACTGCGAAGTGGTGGTCGGTGATGGCCCTGGCCATTCCGTTCCTGGCCGTCTTCGGCAACTCGTTCGGCTGGATCTTCACCGAGATGGGCCGCCAACCCTGGGTGGTCTATGGGCTGATGACGGTCGACAACGCCGTATCCCCCGGCGTGAGCACCACCGAGGCCTGGATCTCCCTGCTCACCCTGACCGGGCTGTATGCCGTGCTCGCGGTGATCGAGTTCGGCCTGC
>DATCYH010000241.1:0-1699 GCA_036570405.1 Nocardioides sp. | reverse complement strand
TCGAGCTTGGCCCCGACGGGGTGGGCGAGGACTACCAGGTCCGCTTCGACGACGAGGTCTACACGATCGGCTCCGGCGGGAACCCGGAGTTCGACCAGCCGGTGGTGCGCCTGGGCTACACCACGCTGGCCACTCCGGGATCGGTGCACAGCTATGACGTGCGCACCCGCGAGCTGAGCCTGCTCAAGCGGACCCCCGTGCTGGGTGGCCACGACCCGGCGGACTACCAGGAGCACCGGGTCTGGGCGACCGCACCCGACGGCGTCCGGGTCCCGATCTCCCTGGTGCTTCCGGCCGACGCCCCGCGCGACGGATCAGTGCCGGTCCTGCTCTACGGCTACGGCTCCTACGAGGCGTCGATGGATCCCTACTTCTCCATCGCGCGGCTCTCGATGCTCGACCGCGGCGCCGGCTTCGCGATCGCGCACGTGCGCGGCGGAGGCGAGATGGGTCGGCACTGGTATGACGACGGCAAGCTCGAGCACAAGCAGAACACCTTCACCGACTTCATCGCCTGCGCGCGCCATCTCATCGACGAGAAGTGGACCTCCGCAGACCGGCTGGTGGCCGAGGGCGGTAGCGCCGGCGGGCTGTTGATCGGCGCCGTGGCCAACGAGGCTCCTGAGCTCTTCGCCGGGTTCGTCGCCCAGGTCCCGTTCGTCGACGTGCTCACCACGATGCTCGACGCGAGCCTGCCGCTGACGGTGATGGAATACGAGGAGTGGGGCAACCCCGAGGGCGATCCGGAGGCGTTCGACCGGATCCGCGCCTACGCGCCCTACGAGAACGTGGCCGCGCTCGACTATCCCCCGATCCTCGCCGAGACCTCCCTCAACGACACCCGGGTGCTCTATGTCGAGGCCGCCAAGTGGGTGGCGAAGCTGCGAGCCACCGCCACCGGCCCGGCGGCAGAGCGGGGTGACTTCCTGCTGCGCACCGAGATGTCGGCCGGACACGGGGGCGTCTCGGGCCGCTACAAGGCGTGGACCGACCGGGCCTTCTCGCTGGCCTGGATCCTGGAACGCATGGGCCTGGCCGACGTCCGGATCCCGACCCGTTCCTGAGGACGGCGCCGGGGTTTCCGAATGTCGGCTGAGAACTCCCTGAGAAGTGCGTTGCCCGGCAACTATCGGGTACTGCCAAGCGTCTACTCCAATACAGGCACCTGTCGTCCGACCGAACTCCCACGGTTGGGAATCTCCCCGGCAGGCGATGTGTTGGAACAGATGTGTGACGGCCCTCCACCCCGGGCCGGAACCGACCAAGGAGGGCGTTGGCATGGCAGTACGGACAGCAACCCGCGAGATCGAAGGACGCGACAGCGTCGGGCTCTACCTCGACGAGATCGCTCGCAATCCCCTGCTCGACGCGGCCACCGAGGTCGAGCTCTCCAAGACGATCGAGGCCGGCCTGATGGCCGAGCACCTGCTCGCCGAGGGCCGCATCGGGCGCCGCAAGGGCGGTGCGCCCAAGAGCGCGAACCAGGAAGAGCTCGAGTGGCTGGCCGAAGAGGGCCGCAGGGCCGTGCAGACCTTCATCAACGCCAATCTGCGGCTGGTCGTCTCGATCGCCCGCAAGTACGGCCGGGCCCAGATGCCGATGCTCGACCTGATCCAGGAGGGCAACACCGGCCTGATCCGCGCGGTATAGAAGTTCGACTATGCCAAGGGCTACAAGTTCTCCACCTATGCGACCTGGT
>DATCYH010000240.1:0-3748 GCA_036570405.1 Nocardioides sp. | reverse complement strand
GCCCCGGGCAACCACAGTTAGAGAGAAGATTCATGAGCACCCTGGAGATCAACGACCTGCACGTCTCGGTCCAGACCGAGGACGGCCCCAAGGAAATCCTCAAGGGCGTCACCCTGACCATCAAGGACGGCGAGACGCACGCGATCATGGGCCCCAACGGGTCCGGCAAGTCCACGCTCGCCTACTCGATCGCCGGACACCCGAAGTACACCGTCGACAGCGGCACTGTGCACCTCGACGGTGAGGACGTCCTCGAGATGTCGGTCGACGAGCGCGCACGCGCCGGGCTCTTCCTCGCCATGCAGTACCCCGTCGAGGTCCCCGGCGTCTCGGTGTCGAACTTCCTGCGCACCGCCAAGACCGCCATCGACGGAGAGGCCCCCAAGCTCCGCACCTGGATCAAGGACGTCAACACCACCCTCGAGAAGCTCGACCTGGATGCCTCCTTCGGCACCCGCTCGGTCAATGAGGGCTTCTCCGGTGGGGAGAAGAAGCGTCACGAGATCGCCCAGCTCGAGCTGTTGAACCCGAAGGTCGCCGTCCTCGACGAGACCGACTCCGGCCTCGACATCGACGCGCTCAAGGTCGTCTCGGAGGGCGTGAACCGCTTCTCGGAGGCCAAGGACAAGGGCGTACTGCTGATCACGCACTACACGCGGATACTGCGCTACATCAAGCCCGACTTCGTCCACGTCTTCGTGGCCGGCAAGGTTGCCGAGTCCGGCGGCCCCGAGCTGGCCGACGAGCTCGAGGCCAACGGTTACGACAAGTACGTCAAGGCTGCGGTCTGATGCAAGGACTCCTCCCTGAGCTGGAAGTCATCCGCAACGACTTCCCGATCCTGCAGCGTCGCCTTGCCGGCGACCTGCCGCTGGTCTATCTGGACAGCGCCAACACCTCGCAGAAGCCGCAGGTGGTCATCGACACGATGGTCGACCACCTCGAACGGCACAACGCGAACGTGGCGCGCGCGATGCACCAGCTCGGGGCGGAGTCGTCGGAGGCGTTCGAGGATGCCCGCGACAAGATCGCTGCATTCATCAACGCGCCTTCGCGCGACGAGGTGATCTTCACCAAGAACGCCTCGGAGGCGCTCAACCTGGTCGCGAACACGCTGCTGTGGGCCAAGGGTGACTGGTCGGACGGTGTCGGTGCCATCGGTGAGGGTGACGAGGTGGTCATCACCGAGATGGAGCACCACTCCAACATCGTCCCGTGGCAGTTGCTCACCGAGCGCAAGGGGGCGACCCTGCGCTGGTTCGGGCTCACCGAGGACGGCCAGCTCGACCTCGCCGGGATCGACTCGCTGATCACCGAGCGCACCCGCGTCGTCTCGTTGACCTGGGTGTCGAACATGCTCGGGACGATCAACCCCATCGCCGAGGTCGCTCGGCGGGCGAAGTCGGTCGGTGCACTGGTCGTGGTGGACGCCTCGCAGGCGGTACCGCAGATGCCGGTCGACATGGCCGAGCTGGCCGCGGCTGGGGTGGACCTGATCGTCTTCACCGGGCACAAGGTCGTCGGTCCGACCGGGATCGGTGTGCTCTGGGGCCGACGCGAGGTCCTCGACCAGCTCCCCGTCTTCCTGGGCGGTGGCGAGATGATCGAGACTGTCACGATGGAGAAGTCGACCTACGCCCAGATCCCGCACAAGTTCGAGGCGGGCACCCCACCCATCGTCGAGGCGATCGGGCTGGGAGCCGCAGTCGAATACCTCGGCCACGTGGGGATGAGCAACATCCGCGAGCACGAGCATGCGATCACTGCCTATGCACTCGACGGTCTGGCAACGGTGCCCGGCCTCAGCGTGCTGGGCCCGCGGGACGCCAAGCTGCGTGGCGGGGCGATCTCCTTCGAGCTCGACGGCGTGCACCCGCACGACGTCGCCCAGGTGCTCGAGTCCCGAGGAGTCGCGGTGCGCGCCGGTCACCACTGTGCGAAGCCGGCACACAAGCGCTACGGCGTACAAGCCTCGACCCGCGCGTCTTCCTACCTCTACACCACGCCGGGCGAGATCGATGCCCTCGTGGATGCGCTGGAATACACCCGCTCCTACTTCAAGTTGGACTGAGTGACATGAATCCTGATCTTGATGCCCTCTACCAGGAAATCATCCTGGACCACTACAAGAACCCGCTGAACAAGGGCCTGCGCGATCCCTTCGAGGCGGAGGTGCACCACGTCAACCCGACTTGTGGCGACGAGGTCACCCTGCGAGTCCACGTCTCGGACGGTGTCGTGCAGGACATCTCCTATGACTCGGTCGGTTGCTCCATCTCCCAGGCCTCGGCCTCGGTGATGACCGACCTGCTGATCGGCAAGGGCGTCGATGACGCCATGTCGGTCCTGACCTCGTTCCAGGAACTGATGCAGGGACGCGGCACCGTTGAACCCGACGAGGACGTCCTCGAGGACGGCATCGCCTTTGCCGGAGTGGCGAAGTTCCCCGCGCGCGTCAAGTGCGCACTACTGTCGTGGATGGCCTGGAAGGACGCCACGGCGCAGGCCATCGACAAGGAGAGCACCCATGGCTGACCACAGTGACATTCCCGAAACCGCACCAGGCGGCTCGACCGTGACCGTCGAAGACGTGACCGAGGCGATGAAGGACGTCGTTGACCCCGAGCTCGGCATTAACGTTGTCGACCTCGGCCTGGTCTATGACCTGCACCTCGACGAGGCGTCCAACCTGGTCATCGACATGACCCTGACCTCGGCAGCCTGCCCGCTGACCGACGTGATCCAGGATCAGACCAACAGCGCACTCGAGGGCCTGGTCAACGACGTCGCGATCAACTGGGTCTGGATGCCCCCGTGGGGCCCGGACAAGATCACCGACGACGGTCGCGAGCAGCTGCGCGCCCTCGGCTTCAACGTCTGACCGAGGCCCGGCTCCGCGCCATGACGACCAGACCCGCCACACCCGCCACCCGGCAGGTGTGGCGGTTCTGCGTCCGGGTGTCCGGAGCCGACCGGAGTCTCTTGCCGCGTTGACCCTCTAGGGTCGAGTCGTGGACTCCCGTGCGTTGTTGCTGCCGCCAGCTCGCCTCGCCCGCTGGGTGGAGAACTTCGATGCCGGGCACGGCGGCTGCGAGGTCGCGGTCGCCGGGGGAGCACTCAGCGGCACCGGTGGTGACGGGTCCACCTTCGCTGCACGCCTCCCGTTCGGTCGGAGCTGTGGGGAAGCGACCGACGTCGAGGGGTTCATTGCCGCATGTGCGCCGCCCTCGCCGTGGGGGATCCTGCTGGTTCGCAAGGGCGGGTTCGCGGTGGCGCGGCTCGAGGCCGACCGGATCACCGACTCCAAGGTGGGCCAGCGCCACGTACAGGGACGCACCAAGGCCGGTGGGCAGAGCCAGCAGCGCTTCGCCCGGCGTCGGGGCAACCAGGCGCGTGAGGCCTATGCGGCAGCTGCCGGGCATGCGGCCCGCATCCTCGACGCCGAGATGGTCCTGGTCACCGGCGGGGACCGGGATGCCATTGCCGCTGTGTTGGACCACACCCGGCTCCGCCCGCTGGTCAAGTGGGTGGTGGAGCCGTTCCTTGCTGTGCCGGACCCGCGACGTTCCGTGCTGGAAAGCGCGATTGCCGACGCGATGTCTGTCAGGATGAGCGTCACCAACACCTGAGACGGGCAGGAGCCTGCGGATGTGGGAACCCGAGCCCGGATGGCAACGCCTGTCCGGCGGTATGGGTGCGTCCACCGTGGGCGTGTGGCGCAACGGCGACAGGGTCGCCAAACGCATCG
>DATCYH010000239.1:0-2649 GCA_036570405.1 Nocardioides sp. | reverse complement strand
GGGTGATCAGCGCATCCAAGGACGTCACGATCGACGCCCTCACCCAGCTCCAGCCGGTGCTGACTGAGTTCGCCAAGTCGGGGGACAACTTCGCCGACGCGTTCCACGTCTTCCTGACCTACCCGTTCGTCGACGAGGCCGTCGGCCGCGACCCGCAGGTTGCCCGCAACCTGCACATGGGTGACTACGTCAACCTGCACGTGAAGCTCGACATCCGTCTCGACGGCTCGATGAGTCTGCCGATCCCGACGCTGCTGCCTTCCGAGGTCGACCCGACCGTCGCGGTGGACAACCTGCTCAAGTGCCTCACCAGCGGCAAGCTCACCAGCAAGTACTGCTCGGCCGTGCTGGCCGTGCCGACGAACCTGCTCAAGCTCCAGCAGTTGTGCAAGAAGGCCGAGAACAGCAAGCTCGAGCTCTGCAAGGTGATCAGCAGCCTTCCCGACCTCGGCGGCCTGCCCACCGGCACCAGCTCGGGGGCGCGGGCCAACGGCCAGGGCAGCAAGGGTGTCGAGGACCTGATCAACAACCTCGGCCTGCTCAGCCTGCCCGGCCTCAAGCTGAACCGTTCGACCCCCGGTGGTCCGTCGGTGCAGGGCACCGCGACGATCGGTGAACTCTCCGAGGTCTACAACCCGACCCTGGTCCGACTGCTCGTCCCGGGGGTGGCTCGATGATCACCAAGCGCACCAAGATCCAGCTCGTCATCTTCGTCGTGATCACCCTTGTCGGGGTCACCTTCGTGGGTGCCCGCTATGCCCGCCTGGACCGGCTCTTCTATGACGACACCTACACGGTGACCGCGCACTTCAAGGACTCCGGCGGCATCTTCTCCGGTGCCGAGGTGTCCTATCGCGGGGTGACCATCGGCCGGGTGGGCGAGATGGAGCTGACCGAGGGGGGAGTCGACGTACACCTCGACATCGAGAAGGACTGGGACCGGATCCCGGCCGACTCGATCGCCCTGGTCGGCAACCGGTCCGCGGTCGGCGAGCAGTACGTCGAGCTCCAGCCCAAGGTGGACGACGGTCCCTTCCTACGCGAGAACTCCGAGATCGACCGGGCAGACACGAAGATCCCGATTGCCACGTCCAAGCTGCTCGAGGACATCTCGAACACGGTCTCCAGCGTCGACCAGGACGACCTGCGCACGACGGTCAGCGAGCTCGGCAAGGCCTTCGATGGCACGGGCGAGGACCTCGCCCAGATCATCGACACCTCGAACTCGTTCATTGAGACCGCCAACGACAACTTCGACATCACCACCGCGCTCATCCGCGACGCGAACACCGTGCTGACCGGACAGCTCGACAAGGTCTCGGCGATCCGCACGTTCTCCTCGAACCTCGCCCTGTTCAGCACCACGCTGGCCGGCGCGGACAAGGACCTGCGCGGCGTCATCGACAAGGGTTCGGGCGCGGTCAATGAGCTGCGCACCTTCATCGAGGTCAACCAGGTCGACCTGGCCTCGCTGCTCAACAACCTGGTCACCGTGAGCCGAGTCGTGGTCCGCAACATCGACGGTGTCGAGCAGCTGCTGACCCTCTATCCGCACATCATCGAGGGCGGCTTCACCGTGGTCGCCAAGGACCCCGAGACGGGGAACTACGACGCCCACTTCGGTCTTATCCTGACCCCGCACAAGCTCTGCCACAACGGCTATGAGGGCACTGATCGACGCAACCCGTTCGACACCGGGAACCGGGCTCTGAAGACCGACATCGTCTGCAAGGACTCCGCGGCCGCATCCAACGCCCGTGGCGCCCAGAACCTGCGCCGCGCACCGGTCGGCAACACCGGATCGCCGATCGTCGCCGAGATCGACCGCGCCACCGGCGAAGCCACCTGGCTGGCTGGTCCGGACACCTTGGCCGCACCGGATACGCTGACGGCTCGCACCAGTGGAGAGGAGTCGTGGAAGTGGTTGCTGCTTCGCCCACTCCAGACGACGGAGTGACCCAGGCCGAACGCACCACCGACCCGACCCCCGAGATCTCGACCGACAGGCAACGGAGACTGCGCCTGGTGCTGGCCGGTGTCCTGGTCCTGCTGCTGGTTGGTTCCTTGGCGTGGTTGGCCCTGGGCATCTTCAACAGGGTCAACGGCGACGAGGGCCCACAGGCCGATCGTGACGCGGTGATGCTGCGCAGCCAGGAATATGTCCTCGCTGCCGCCACCGTCGGTCCCGACGACCTGGACGACAAGGGTGAGCTCACGACGTACAGCAAGCGGGTCTTCCCGCTGATCTCCACGGCCCGCAAGCCGGTCTTCGAGAAGGGCCTCACCAGCCTGTCCGAGCAGATCACCGTGAGCGGCTATCGCAGCACCACCAAGGTGAACCGCGTCGGTGTCGAGTCGCTCTCCGAGGACTCCGCGGTCGCCCTGGTTGACCTCGAGCAGTCCCTGGCCACGAAGGACGAATCCTTGGGCACGATGGCGGGGCAGTGGCGGGTCAAGCTGGTCAAGGTCGACGGCGTCTGGCTGGTGGACTCGGTGACCGACGTCGTTGCAGGGAGCGCCAAGTGAGCGCCTCCTGGTATGACGTCCTCGGTCTCGAACGGGACGCGAGCACGGACGAGATCCGCGCCGCGTGGAAGGCGTCGATCGCCGACCTCGAACCGACCGACCGGCGCTTCAAGGTCTACAACG
>DATCYH010000238.1:0-4837 GCA_036570405.1 Nocardioides sp. | reverse complement strand
TTCGCCGGGAACGGCGAGTGGACCCTCCGCACGCTGGCAGCCGGCGCGGAGACGACCGACAAGAAGGTCGTCGCTGCCGTGGGCTCGGTGGCCGAGGTCGCCATCGCGATCTGATCCACCTGTACGCCGCGACGCGGGGTTCCCGGATTCACCTCCGGTGGCCCCGCGTCAGGCATTTTCGGTCTGCTCAGATGTGCTCGAGGCCGGACTGGGCCAGGGCAACGATCTCGTCGTCGAGGTTTCCGAAGACCTGTCCGCCCATGTCGCCGGCGGCGGAGCGTGCCGAGACACCCTGGGCGATCACGGCGAACTTGAAGTGCGCGAACGCCTGGTAGTAACCCATGTCGGAGAGGTCCGCGCCGGACGTGGCGGCATAGCGCTCGAGCATCGCGTCGCGATCCGGGAAGCCGGGCAGGTGCGTGATGCCGGGGATCAGGCTCAACGGGCCGTCGGCGGCGCTGCGCCAGAACAGCATCAGCAGGCCGAGGTCGGTCAACGGGTCGCCGAGGGTGGAGAGCTCCCAGTCGAGCACCGCGTTGATCCGCGCCGGGTCGTTCGGTGCGTAGACGACGTTGTCGGTGCGGTAGTCGCCGTGCACGATCGTGCTGCGCTCCTGGCCGGGCACGCCCTTGGTCAGGCGCCGCGCGAGCTCGTCGATCTCGGCGACCTCATGCGTACGGCTCGCCTCCCACTGGCCGGTCCAGCGTCGGACCTGGCGCTCCATGAAACCGGCGGGGCGGCCATAGTCACCCAGCCCGACGGCATCCTGGTCGACGGCGTGCAGTGCGGCGAGGGTGTCGACGAAGGTGAACGCCATCTGCTCGCGCTCGGAGTCGGTGGTGGCATATCCGCGCGGCAGCTCGCCGCGGATGACGTGTCCGGGGACCTTCTCCATCACATAGCACTGGATGCCGATCAACTCGCCGCCGTCGTGCAGGACGATTTTCGCGACGGGCACGTCAGTTCCGGCCAGGCCGGCCTGCACCCGTGCCTCGCGGCCCATGTCGTGGGCGCTGGGCAGGAGCTTGCCAGTGGGGGGACGGCGCAGGATCAGCTCGCCCGCGGCACTGGACAGGGTGAAGGTCAGGTTGGACTTGCCGCCGCTGATCAGCTCGGCGGTGACCTCTCGCCAGGCGTCGTCCCCGGTGGCTTCGACCAGGGCGGGACCCAGTCGGTCCAGCTTCACCAGGTCAGCAACATCGTGTGACATCTACGTCGTCTCCTCTGTCGGGTGAACGCAACCGAATGATCGTACGGCTTCTCCCCGACCCGGCACTTGTTGACACAGTTTCCCCCGACCCGTCAGTTGTTGACGCCCGGTTCGCGTCGACGCGTCAGTTGTTGACGCCGGAAACCGTCAACAAGTGCCGGGTCGGCGATCAGGCGAGGACGTCTTCCAAGGCCACCCGGAACGCATCCATCGGCACCGTGATGTCGCCATAGACTGCGCGCATCGGCGCACCCGCGGCCGGCGCGGGGCCGGACCCCACCAGATAGCGATAGCGCGAAGCACCCAGGTTCGAGGCGATCGCCCAGAAACCAGGGTTCAGATAAGAGGGGTTGAACAGCTCCAGCACCCGCACGTCCGGTGGCGCGAAGACCAGATTGGTCAACCCGGCCCCGTGCGGCGCGACCACGACGGACGCGGCGGCGAAGGTATCGATCTGCTCCTGCACCGACAACGCCCCGGGGTCGACGACCTCGAACCCCAGCGGCCGCAGCACGGCAAGGACCTCGGCCTCGTTGACCACCCGCCGCGAGTTCTTCGCCGAGCCGCGGGTGACATAGAGCCTGGTCGGTCGCCCCGAGGCAGCAGAGACCGGTGGCAGCGTCCGGCGCAGCCACTCGGTCGTCCAGCGCGGTGCCAGGCACGCCTTGTTGGTGATGTTCGGGACCAGCAACCGCGAGGCGCGCACCGCAGAGTGCTTGCGCGGCGAGATCGTCTCGATCCCCGAGAGCCCCGCCAGATCGAGCAGTTGGCGCCCGAACCGAGGCTCGGTGTTCGCATAGAGATAGTCGGGTCGGAACCCCGGCATCGCCTCGGCGAGGATCCCCCACCTCGGCAGCAGGTCCATCAGATAGTGGTAGTAATTCACCCCGGTCGCGCGCGTCGCCAGTGACACCAGCGAGCCGGGCACTGTGACCGGCTCGGGCAGCCGCGTACGCAGATAGATCGGGTGCTCGCGCGGACCCTCGACATCGAAGTAGTGCGACGTCTCGTGGTCCAGCACCCCCCGCGCGCTCAGGTGCGCGGAGTAGTTGCCGATCACCTGCCCGCCCGGCAGCTCCAGGACGAACCGTGGCGGGACGTCGTACGACGTGACTCCCCGCCACCACTCGAGTCCGGCGGGGGTGCCGAGTGGGGCCTCGCGCTCGAGGTGCTCGGCGGGCCCTGCCTCGTGCAGGACGGCGCCCGGCTCAGTGGCAGCGGTGGCCGCCGAGGTCGGATGGGCGTGGAGCGGTACGCCGCGCTCGCCCAACGCCGGTGAGATCGCCCGCGAGATCGCGCCGACCCTGCGGGTGGCGAAGCGGTGGCCGCGTTTGACCACGGGGAACAGCGGCTCGAGTGCGGGGGGCAGTCGAGGCATGAGCCCCCTCCTCTTTCATGTAACGCGCCGTCCATGTCGCTTTGCACCCGGCCAGCAGGGTGCAAAGCGACCGTAACCGCGCGTTACATGCGGCGCGGGCGCGGGCGCAGCGAGCGAGCGCGGCGCGAGCCAGCTCAGTCCAGCGGCGTGCGCGAGAGCCAGGCCAGCCCGAGGTTCTTGTACGGGTCCGCCTCGCGGTCCTGCTCGACCAGCCCGGCGTCGGAGAACCAGTCGCGCAGCTCGGTCCAGTCGCGGCCCGGCAGGTCGTGGTATTCCATCACCACTCGCTGCACCGACGCCCAGTCCGAGGGCGAGGAGTTGAGGATCATGTCGTATTCGGCGCCCTCGATGTCCATCTTCACGACCTCGACCGGGCCCGCGGCCATGTCGAACGCGGCGGCGGCGGGCAGACACGGCACGGAGATGGTCTGCAGCCCGGCCTCGCCCAGGTGCAGCACGCCGTTGTGGCCGGACCCGTCCCCGTGCGAGGCCATCACCAGCTCGCCCTCGTGGTCGGAGACAGCGATGTTGTGCGCCACCACTCGTGAGGAGAGGCCGTTGCGAGCGATGTTCTTCTGGAGATAGGTGTAGGTGCCCGGCGTGGCCTCGAAGCAGACCACTCGCCCGGTCGGGTGCACGCCGGCGAAGGCGAGCGCGAACGAGCCGATGTGCCCACCCATGTCGACCGCGACCGGCGAGTCGGAGAGGCCGGCGGTCAGCCAGGGGATCCGGTAGGCGTCCTCGACCAATGCCTCATAGACCGGGAACCGGGCACCGGGCACGTTCGGCGCGAGCACGTCGAAGCCCTTGAGCTTGAGCGAGATGTCGCCGGGGCTGCCGGTGACCCGCTTGCGCAGCAGGTCGACGAGGATCCGCGGACCGTTGTCGAAGCTGGTCACGGTCTGCTTGGTGCGCTTGGCGGCGTGGCCCACGCTACGGATCACTGGGGCTCCTTGGGGGATGGAATCGCTGCTCGGCCTACCGGCCGGGATGCACGGTGGCGAGGTCTACGCAGTCAACGACCAGCCGCCCGAGAGGGTACGCCGTGACTCAGCGCGAGGAGTCGCGTCCGGCGGAGAGCAGATTGGGCATCAGGTGCCCGGCCGCTCCTGGACGAGTGTCCGCCTCATGCCCGGTGGTCCCGGCGCCGGGACCACCGGGGCCCTCCGGATCGGCGGAAGCATCATCCGAAGCGTCTTCCGGGGCCGACTCCACTCCGGCACCCCACGCACCCACCGCCACCGCGAACGCCAACCCCAACGGCGCCCAGATGAACCGGTCCCAGATCACCGAGGTCAGTCCGGCCAGCCCGGCATAGGCGATGACGGGATAGGCGATCCGGTGCAGCGGGCGCGGCACGGTCAGCAGCACCAGGCACCCGGCCAGGATGATCAGCACGAAGCCGATCGCGCCGACGATCCCCATCGAATAGGCCACCTGCAGCCAGACGTTGTGTCCCAGCACGGCCTCCTCGAAGCCGGACCCCAGCAGGGGGCGCTCGAGGAACTCGTTCCAGTAGTGCTCCAGCAGGTCGGCACGCGCGGAGTCCGAGGCGCCCGCGGAGCCGCCGCCGAGCAGTCGTGCGATCGCCGAGTCGCCCGACTTGGACATGAAGTTGTCCGCGACCAGCAGCCCGACGGCACCGCCCAGCCCGAGCCAGAGCCCGCCCCGGAAGGAGCGCTCCACGACCGGCCACATCAACACCACCATCACGGTCACCACCAGCGCGGCACGCGAGCCGCTGAACCACACGGTGGCGGCATTGACAGCGGCGACGCCGAGCCAGAACCAGTGCCACTTCGCGTCGATGCGCGACCAGATGAACGGGATCAGCGCAAGCCCGATCATCCCGGTGATCCCCAGGACGTTGGGGTGCTCGGTCATCCCGATGAACCGCGCGCCGGGACGCTCGCCGCTCTTGATCACGCCATAGCCGATCGAGGCGACGACCCCGAGGGCATAGGCCATCGCCAGGTGGCCGATCACCTGAATCCGGGGACGCCAGAGCATGAAGACCAGCGGCAGGATGATCACACCGGCGAGATAGCGCGCATACATGTTGAACGACGCCAGGATGTCCCCGGCCAGCAGCGAGGCGAGGGTTCCCATCACCAGAGAGATCAGCACGCCGACGACCCAGACCAGCGGCAGGCGCAGCGACGTACGACCCAGGATCATGATCGGCAGCAGCAGCCCGAAGCCCATGGCGAACAGCACGTCGGAGAAGGTCACGAACGAGGCCATCGGCA
>DATCYH010000237.1:0-2631 GCA_036570405.1 Nocardioides sp. | reverse complement strand
CACGCGCTCGGCGCAGCCGGGCAACTCGGCACGCATCGCCGCGATGACGTGGTCGGGGAGGCGGAGCCCGGCCAGTCGGCGGGCATCGCTTCTGGACGTCGCGGCCCCCTCAACTTCACTCTTCACGAACAAGAGAGTACTCCTGTTTCACGCACAACGGGTCATGAATCATTCACCCTGACCCGCCACCATGGAGTCATGGCACTTCTCGAAGCCCCTGGCCGCGGTTCCCGTCCGAGCACTCGCTTGGTCGACCGCGTGGTTCGGCTCGTCGAAGCGGCGACCACGCCGCTGTTGCCGGCCGACTACCTCGACCTGTTCGCCCCCTTGCGCAGTGGGGCGGAGCTTCGGGGTCGCATCGAGCAGGTCACCGCCGAGACCCGGGACGCGGCCACGATCGTGATCCGTCCCGGGGCCGACTGGGCCGGCCACGTGCCCGGGCAGTACATCCGCCTGGGCATCGACGTCGACGGTGTGCGCCAGTGGCGCGCCTACTCGCTGACGCACGGCCCCCGTGCCGACGGGTTCATCTCGATCACGGTCAAGGCCGTGCCCGGTGGCGTCGTCTCGAACCACCTGGTCCACGAAGCCCAGCGCGGCACCCTGGTCCACCTCGAGCAGGCCACCGGCGACTTCGTCCTGCCCGACGACCTCGCGGGACGCAAGCTGCTCTTCCTCACCGCCGGCTCCGGGGTCACGCCGGTGATCGGCATGCTGCGCAACCTGTTCCCGGTCACCGACACCGGCGTGCTCAAGCTGGAGCGCAGCGACGACCTCGACATCACCGTCGTCCACGTCGCCCCCAGCGAGCCGGACTCGATCTTCATCCAGAACCTGCGCGAGCTCGGCGAGGCCGACGCGATCAACCTGATCGCCCGCTACGACGACGAGCACGGGGTTCTCGCCGTCGACGACCTGGCCTCGCTGGTGCCCGACCTGGCCGAGCGTACGACGTACGCCTGCGGTCCGGCGGGCCTGCTGGACGCCCTCGGCACCCACCACGGCGAGCGCGGGCTGGAGCTGTTCACCGAGCAGTTCCGCCCGGTCACCATCGCCGCCGGCGAGGGCGGCACGGTGGTCCTGGAGAAGTCCGGCGTCGAGCTCGACCTCGACGGAGCGACCACCATCCTGGACGCGTCCGAACAGGCCGGCGTCCTGATGGCCAGCGGCTGCCGGATGGGCATCTGCATGGGCTGCGTGCTGCCGCTGCGCGAGGGCGCGGTGCGCGACCTGCGCAACGGGGAGATCACCACCGCCACCCCCGGTGAGACCAACACCGGCGGCGTCTCCATCCAGACCTGCATCAGCGCGGCCGCCGGGCCGTGCCACATCGACCACTGATCCTGGGAGGACACCCACATGACCACGATCACCCGCAAGGAAGTCAACCCGACCGCGCACCTCACCGAGGCCGACATCGAGCAGATCGGCATCGAGCTCGACGCGATCCGTCAGGACATCATCGACTCGCGTGGCGCCAAGGACGCGGCTTACATCCGCAAGGTCGTCGACGCCCAGCGCAAGCTTGAGCTCGGCTCGCGCGCCGTCCTGCTGGCCTCCGCGTTCCCGCCCGCCTGGATCGCTGGCACGATCGGCCTCTCGATCGCCAAGATCCTCGAGAACATGGAGATCGGGCACAACGTCATGCACGGCCAGTGGGACTGGATGCGTGACCCGAAGATCCACTCGACCACGTGGGAGTGGGACAACGCCTCCACCGCCGAGGGCTGGAAGCACTCGCACAACCAGGTGCACCACACCTACACGAACATCGTCGGCAAGGACAACGACCTCGGCTACGGCATCATGCGCGTGGACGAGGACCAGAAGTGGTACCCGATGTATCTCGGCCAGCCGCTGTGGAACTTCATCAACGCCTGTTTCTTCGAATACGGCATCGCGGCCTATGACCTGGAGCTGGGCAAGAACCTGAAGGTGCCCAAGGCCAAGCGCAGCGAGTCCTTCAAGCGCAACGCCAAGAACACCCTGGCCAAGATCCGCCGCCAGGCAGGCAAGGACTATGTGGTCCACCCGGCGCTGTCGATCCCGACCGGCTCGTTCCTGCCCACCCTCGCGGCCAACTTCACCGCCAACCTGGTCCGCAACCTGTGGACCCACTCGGTGATCATGTGCGGTCACTTCCCCGAGGGCGTCGAGACGTTCGAGAAGAAGTCGATCCCCGCCAACGAGACCCGCGGCGAGTGGTACGTCCGCCAGATGCTCGGCTCGGCCAACATCTCCGGGTCCAAGGCGATGCACCTGATGACCGGCAACCTGAGCTTCCAGATCGAGCACCACCTATTCCCGGACCTGCCGAGCAACCGCTATGCGGAGGTCGCTCCCAAGGTGCAGGCACTCTTCGAGAAGTACGACCTGAACTATCACTCGGCCTCGCTGCCCCGCCAGGTCGGCAGCGCATGGCACAAGATCGTCCGGCTCTCGCTGCCCAACGGCTGGCTCGAGCAGACCAACGTGAAGAACGCGCCCCAGCAGGCCGGCCTGCTCTGGAAGCTCGCCACCGGCGGCCCCAAGGTGCGTCGGGCGTACGACGCCGCGCAGCGTCGGGCGGAGAACCAGCGCAACGCTGCCGCGCTCACCGCTGCCTGACCGCAACCGCAGAGCAACCAGCAG
>DATCYH010000236.1:0-5003 GCA_036570405.1 Nocardioides sp. | reverse complement strand
GCGGGTGCGGGCGAGCGGGGCGTCATATTTCACGCCGTGGAAGCCCTCGATCACCTGCGGGCCCGAGGCACCGAGCCCCAGGGTGAAGCGGCCCTTAGAGACGTTGTCCAGGCCGGCCGCGGTCATCGCGGTCAGCGACGGGGTGCGGGTGTAGAGCTGGAAGATCGCCGAGGCGATCTCGAGCTTCTTCGTCCGTGCGGCGATGTAGCCGAGCTGACTGACCGAGTCGAAGGAGTAGGCCTCCGCGACGGCCACCAGTCCGAGGCCCGCCGCCTCATAGTCGGCGAGCTGGTCGACGGCCTCTTCGAAGCCGCCGGAATAGTCGATGATCATGCCGAGGCGCATGGGTTTCTCCTTGTAGGGCAGGGAATCAGCGGTGCGTCTGACCGTCGTCGACCTTGACGATAGTGCCGGTCACGGCCTCCGAGGCCGGCGAGACGAGATAGAGCAGGGTGGAGTCCAGCTGGGCAGGGTCGCCGATCCGCTTGCGCGGGAAGGCGCCGGTGATGTCGCCCACGCGGGACAGCATTCCGTCCATCATTTCGGACGAGAAGGCACCGGGCGCGATCGCGTTCACGTTGATGTCAAAGCGCGCCCATTCGACCGCGAGCGTCTCGGTCATCCGGCTCACTGCGGCCTTGGTGGTGGCATAGAGCGCAGCACCCTCGCCGGTGTAGTGATAGGCGCTCATCGACGAGATGTTCACGATCCGGCCGGGAAGCCCGGCAGCGATCAGCTGCCGAGCCACACCGGTGGACATCAGCCACGGGCCGCGCACGTTGGTGTCCAGCACTGCATCGACGAGTTCCAGGGACATCTTGTGAGCCCGCTGCGCGTCAGGGATCCCGGCGTTGTTGACCAGGATCTGCGGGGTGCCGAGCTGCTGCGACACCTCGCTCAGGCAGGCCTCGATCGAGGCCGGGTCGGAGACGTCGAGCTGGACGCCGTACGCCGTCGCGCCGGTTGCGGTGATCGACTCGACGACCCCGGCGATCCGGTCTGCACGACGACCGGTCACCGCGACCTTCGCGCCCGCGGCGGCGAGCACCTGGGCGAATCGAGTGCCGAGGCCGGACGTCGCGCCGGTGACGATGGCGACCTGCCCGGACAGGTCAGTTGTCACGGACGCAGCTCCTGGGCGGCCGAGAGCTCGGTCTTGCCGATCGTGCGCAGGTGCACCTCGTCGGGACCGTCGAAGATCCGCATGGCGCGGTGCCAGCCATACATCGCGGCGAGCGGCACGTCGTCGCTGACACCCATTCCGCCGTGTGCCTGGATCGCCCGGTCGATGACGGCCAGGGTGATCCGCGGGACGGTCACCTTGGCCATCGACACGTAGGGCGCGGCGGCCTTGTTCCCCTTCGCGTCGATGATCGCGGAGGCGTGCTGGCAGATCAGCCGGGCCTGCTCGATCTCGAGGCGGGACTCGGCGATGTCGCGCTGAATCATCCCCTGCTCGGCGAGCGGCTTGCCGAACGCGACGCGCGACTGGACCCGGTCGACCATCAACTGGAGGGCACGCTCGGCCGCGCCCAGCGCACGCATGCAGTGGTGGATCCGGCCCGGGCCGAGGCGGGCCTGTGCCAGGGCGAAGCCGGAGCCCTCCTCGCTGAGGATGTTGCTGACCGGAACGCGGACGTCGGTGAAGAGCACCTCGCAGTGGCCGTGCTGGTCGTGGCGACCGAAGACCGGGACGTCGCGGACGATGGTCACGCCGGGGGTGTCGCGCGGGACCAGGATCATCGACTGCTGCGTGTGCTTGGCTGCGCTGGGATCGGTCTTGCCCATCACGATGAAGAGCTTGCAACGCGGGTCGGCGGCACCCGAGGTCCACCACTTGCGGCCGTTGATGACGTATTCGTCGCCGTCGCGCACCATCGAGGTCTCGATGTTGGTGGCGTCCGAGGAGGCCACGTCCTTCTCGGTCATCGCGAAGGCGGAGCGGATCTCACCGGCCAGCAGCGGCTCGAGCCACTGCTTCTTCTGCTCGTCGGTGCCGAAGAGGTGGAGCAGCTCCATGTTGCCGGTGTCGGGGGCCTGGCAGTTGAGCACCTCGGGCGCGATCTCCAGCGACCAGCCGGTGACCTCGGCGAGGCTCGCATAGTCGAGCTGCGAGATGCCCGACTCGGAAGGAAGGAAGAGGTTCCACAGGCCGAGGGCCTTGGCCTTGGCCTTGAGCTCCTCCACCACGGGCGGGAGGGTGTGGTCGTCCTGCCCCTTCTCGACGCGGTAGGCGTGGTAGGCCGCCTCGGCCGGGAACACCTCGTCGTTCATGAAGTCGACCAGCTTGGCGCGCAGCTCCTGCGCCTTGGGTGACGGAGTCAGTTGCAGCCCAGCGATTTCCTGCATGTCATGTGCCTTCCGGTTGCCGATACATCAGGTGTCAGTGCGTCAGGTGTCGAGCGTCAGTCGTGGTCAGAGTCCAGCGCGAACCGCGCGCTCGTGGGAGCGGTTCAGCAATGGTCCGACCATGCCACCAATGTCATCGAACCAGCCCCCCACGGTGGTTCCCGCGACATGGCGGGCGTGGATCTGCTCGAGGATGACGGCGATCTTGAAGTCGGCGAAGACGATGTACCACTCGAGGTCGTCGATCGAGATGCCACGGCGGTCGGCGTACTTCTTGACGACCTCCTGCGCGGAGGGGAACCCCTCGTGCGCGGTAGCGCCGGCGGTGATCGGGTTGTGGAACGCGCCGATCTCGTCCCAGAAGCTGACCAGCGTGCCGAGGTCGGCGAGGGTGTCACCGAGGGTGGACATCTCCCAGTCGAGCACGCCGAGGATCCGCGTCGGGTCGTCAGCGTCGAGGTAGAGGTTGTCGATCTTGTAGTCGCCGTGGACGATGCCGGGGAACTTGGTGATCGGCATCGAGCGCTGCAGCATCTCGACGACCTGGTCGATCTGCGGGCGCTCGGAGGTCTTGATGGTGTGCCACTGGCGGGCCCACCGCTTGACCTGTCGCTCGAGGTAGCCGTCGGGCCGGCCCCAGTCGGCCAGTCCGACGTCGGCAGGGTCGATCTCGTGCAGGGCGACGAGGGTGTCGAGCATCGACTCGGTCAGGGCGCCGCGCTGCTCGGGAGTCAGGGTGGCGGTGTCCTGCGCGGTGCGCAGCGTCCGCCCGACGAGCTTGTCCATCACATAGAAGTCGGCACCGAGCACATCCTTGTCGCGGCACAGCCCGACGATGTGCGGCACGGGTACGGCGGAGCCGGCCAGGGCACCCATCACCGTCGCCTCGCGCGACATGTCAGGCGCGGACTGGAGGATCTCGCCGTAGGGCGGTCGTCGCAGGATCCAGTCGCGTGTGCCGTCGGTCAGCTCGTACGTCGGGTTGCTGCGGCCACCGGCGATCAACCGGGCGGTCAGGGGCCCAGCCAGTCCACCAGCCAGCTGTTCCTGCATCCAGGCACTCAGTGCCACCATGTCCAGTTCGCCAGCGGGTGCCTCGGCGTCACTCATTAGGATCTCCAATCCAAACGCTCGTTCGGATCAACCATAACCGACGAGGACTCGGGGGTCGAGTGCCTGGGCAAGAATTAGGCCCGGAACTCGACCGCATCATCGGCAGGGGCACGCGACGTCCGGAAGGCGTTCGCGGGGTGCTCCGGGTCGGCGTACCCGATGGAGATGCCACAGAAGATCCGTCGCGCCTCGGGGAGATCGAGCACGCGCCGGACGGTCGGCGACTGCATCGCGATCGCGGCCTGCGGGATCGTTGCCACCCCGGCGGCGTGGGCGATGTTGAGCAGGTTGGCGACATAGGCCCCGCAGTCGGCCGCGCCATAGAGGCCCTGGTTGACGTCGGTGGTGACGATCGCGACGTGCGGGGCGTCGAAGAAGGTGAAGTTCTTCAGCATCTGCTCGCCCCGAGCTGCCTTGTCCTCACGAGCGATGCCCAGAGCCCCGTAGAGTCCGAACCCGGCCTCGCGCTGGCGCTCCTTGTAGACGTCGACATAGCGCTCGGGCATGTCCAGGTCGTTGCCACCCTCGCCGCGCATCACGGCCTCGACGAGCTCCTTGGCGAGCCGGTCGCGCAGGTCACCGCTGAGCACCTGCACCTGCCAGGGTTGGGTGTTGCACCACGACGCAGTGCGCTGGGCCAGCGCGAAGATCTCGCGCAGCGTCTCCTGCGGCACCTGGTCGGGGAGGAACCCGCGACAGCTCCAGCGTTCATTGAGGATCTCGGTCAGTTCCATGCGGTCACTCCTGGGTCAAGGAAGGGGTTGCACCGACGATGCCGAGGGCGAGTACGGCGTACCGCTCGGCCATCTCGTCGGGAGGGACATCGCCAGCGGGGTTGTACCAGGTGGCGATCGAGTAGGCCATGTTGATGATTGCGCGCGCAGCCTCGCGCGGGTAGGGCGTGGTGAAGTCACCCTCAACCACGCCGCGGTCGATGACGTCGTCGAACATCCGCTGCTGCTCGTCGCGCAGCGTGACGACGAGCTTGCGGCCGACGGCGTCGAGGCTGCGGATCTCGGAGGCACCGATCAGCGCCACCTCGCGCTCGCGGGTGTGCCACAGGACGAAGGCGCCGACCAGGGCGGAGAGCTGCTCGCTGGGTCGGCGACCGGCGGCCATCAGCGCCGAGCGGGTCGCCGAGATCACGTCACACAGGGTCTGCACCATGATCTCCTGCAGCACTTCCTGCTTGGAGGGGAAGTGGTGATAGATCGAGGCGACGGTGACGTCGGCGTCGCGGGCGATGTCGCGCATCGACGTTCCGTGATAGCCACGCTCGGTGAAGTTGCGGATCGCCGAGGCGAGCACCGGACCCTTGCCGAGCCTCTGCTTGCCCTTCACCGAGGCGCGATCCCGGGTGCGTTCTGCAGTCACCCCAGCCCTCCCCTAGTCATTTAAGCGATCGTTTGTTTAGATGGTGTTGACGCATCCAGCGTAGAACAGAACCGGATCCACGTCGAGGAGGAACCAGTGTCATCTCTCGTGCAGGTCACCACGCCACTTCCGGGAGTTACCGTGCTGACCCTCGACCGACCCGAGGC
>DATCYH010000235.1:0-7911 GCA_036570405.1 Nocardioides sp. | reverse complement strand
CGCCGACAGACCTCTCACACGCATCATGCGGTGCATCCTCACACGCGCGCACGCGTGGCAGGGCCAAAAGCGGGCAACAGGGCCGTGGCTAGCGCGCGGCCCACCACTGGAGCAGCGCGGCCTTCGCCTCGTCCTCGGTCTTCGGGCCCTCCTCCATCCGCAGCTCGAGCAGCCACGCATAGGCCTGGCCCACCTCACGACCCGGCGGGATCTGGAGGATCTCCATGATCTGGGTGCCGTCCAGGTCCGGGCGGATCGAGGCAAGCTCCTCCTCCTCCGACAGCCGCTCGATCCGTTCCTCCAGGTCGTCATAGGCCCTGCGGAGCCGGTCGGCCTTGCGCTGGTTGCGGGTCGTGCAGTCGGCGCGGGTCAGGATGTGCAGGCGGACCAGCTGATCACCGGCGTCGCGGACATAGCGGCGTACGGCGGAGTCGGTCCACTCGCCGTCGCCGTAACCGTGGAAGCGCAAGTGCAGCTCGACCAGCTTGGTCACCGCGTCGATCTGGTCGTTGGAGAACCGCAGCGCCTTCATCCGCTTCTTGGTGATCTTGGCGCCGACGACGTCGTGGTGGTGGAAGGTGACCACACCACCGGACTCGAAACGGCGGGTCCTCGGCTTGCCGACGTCGTGCATCAGCGCCGCGAAGCGGACCAGAAAATCGGGAGCAGGAGGGCCATCAGGACTCAGCCGGTCCTCCTGGTCGATCGCCTGCTCGAGCACGGTCAGGCTGTGCTCGTAGACGTCCTTGTGCCGGTGGTGCTCGTCGCGCTCCAGGGAGAGCGCGGGCAGCTCGGGCAGCACGTGCGCGGCCAGGCCGGTCTCGACCAGCAGGGCCAGGCCCCGGCGCGGGTACGGCGCGCAGACCAGCTTGACCAGCTCGTCACGGACCCGCTCGGCCGAGATGATCTGGATCCGGTCGGCCATCGCGGTCATCGCGGCGACCACGTCGGGCGCCACCTCGAAGCCGAGCTGGGCGGCGAACCTGGCCGCGCGCATCATCCGCAGCGGGTCGTCGGAGAAGGAGTCCTCGGCCCGTCCCGGCGTACGCAACGTCCGGTTGGCCAGGTCGACCAGGCCGCCGAAGGGATCCTCGAAGCCACGCTCGGGCACGGTCAGCGCCATCGAGTTCACGCTGAAGTCGCGGCGCTGCAGGTCGGCCACCAGCGAGGTGCCGTAGTCGACGTCCGGCTTGCGGGAGGTCGGGTCATAGGTCTCCGAGCGGTACGTCGTGATCTCGACGGTCCACTCGCCCTTGCGGCAGCCGATGGTGCCGAAGTCGCGTCCCATGTCCCAGATCGCGTCCGCCCAGCCCTTGAGCAGCTTCTCGGTCTGCTCGGGCCGTGCCGAGGTGGTGAAGTCGAGGTCCTCCTGCAACCGCCCGAGCATCGCGTCGCGGACCGGGCCACCGACCAGCGCCAGCTCGTGCCCGGCCGCGGAGAAACGAGCGCCCAGCTCGTCGATGATGGGAGCGATCCGCTCCAGCTCCCTGGCCAGGGTCTGCTGGACGTCGCTGATCAGGATCGGGGGCGGTTCTGCATGGGACACGAGAGACAAGGGTAGTCGCGACCAGGGGCTGAGTGCGGATCGAGGCAGACGCTTGCCGGACGGATAGAGTCGGCGCCGTGATCAGGCCGGCTGGGGAGTTGCGCGCGCCCGGACGCGGTGCGTCCGCCGGCCTGGCCCTGCTGATGATCAGCGCGCTGCTGGTGTTGATCGGCGCCCCAGCAACCGCATCGGCAACGGTGTCGACAACAGGACCGGCCTCCGCAGAGCCCGAGGACCCGCTACAGCTCAGCATCACCGCGATGGACCCGTCGGTGGTTCCTGCCTCCGGCCGGGTCACCCTGCGCGGCGAGATCACCAACGTCACCGACGAACAGTGGCGCGACGTCCGGATCTACCCGCGGATCTCCTACTCGGCGCTGACGACAGCCCAGGAGCTCAGGACCGCTGCCCGGTCGGACCCGATGCTCGCCTTCGGCGACCGGATCACCACCGAGGGCGCCTTCGACGACTCGATCAAGACCCTGGCGCCCGGGGCGAAGACCACTTGGCAGTTGCGGGTTCCGGCCACCCTGTTGCGCGACAAGATGAGCCTCGAGGACGGCGTCTACCAGATCGGCGTACAGGCGCTCGGTGCCAACTCCGAGGGCCGCTCGTCGAGCGCCAACGGTCGGGCGCGCACCTTCATCCCGCTGATGGGTGGCGGCCACCCCAAGGTCCCGGCCACCCTGGTCGTCCCGGTCCGACGCAGCATCCGCGAGGACAAGACGGGCCGGATCGCCGCCGAGTCCGAGTGGGCCGACGACCTCGCCGACGGTGGCCGGCTGGCCAACCTCGCCGCACTGATGAATTCGGGCGCGCTCCTCCCGACCACCTGGCTGGTCGATCCCGCGGTGCTCGACGCCGTACGCCGTCTCTCCCGGGGCAACCCGCGTCGCACGCTGGCTGCTGCCGACAGCGTCGAGGCGGAGTCGACGCCCTCTCTGGACACCGAGGCCCACCCGGCCGCTGCCGATGCCGACGAGTGGCTCGGCACCTTCACCGCGATCGGCGCCGACCGCTCGATGCTGGCGCTGCCCTACGGCGACCTCGATGTGGCCGCGGCCAGCCGCAAGGACGAGGGGCTCTACGCCCGGGCCCGCGAGCTGTCGGACCGAGTGCTGCAGGGCCTCTCGCTCGAGACCGAACCCGCGATCGCCCCTCCCGGCGGCCGCCTCCCCCAGGAGGCGCTGGGCATGGCCGACGACGACGAGCGGATCTTCCTGGCCCCCGAAGGCATCAAGGAGCGGGCAAGGAACGGCCTCACCCCGCCCGGTGCCGTGGTGGACGGACGGCCGGCCACGATCCACGAGGGCTCCATCGGCGAACGCGTCGAGGGCGACGTGGCGACCGGCCTGACCACCCGGCAGCGGATCCTGGCCGAGACCAGCATCCGCTCGCTGGCCGGCATCACCGACGGTGTGGTCTTCAACCTGCCGACCGACTTCGACCCGGGTCCGGCCGCCGACGAGTTCCTCCAGGGCCTGCGTCGCTCCTACATCTCCTGGGGTGACCTGGCCACCACCCGCGCGTCCAGCGACGCGGTCGAAACCACCGCGAACTATTCCCCGGCCGAGACCCGCGCCGAGGTCTCCACCGGCACCCTGACCCAGGCGCGGGAGCTGATCTCCCTCGGCTCCCGGCTGGCCTCCATCCTGACCCTGAACGAGACCATCGACGCCGACCTGGGCAAGCTGGCGATGACGTCCTCCTCGATCCACGCGCGCTCCCGTGAGGCCGACGCCCGCGACTCGCTGGAGACCGCGATCGGGTGGAGCGAGCGGCAGCTGGGCCGGATCACCATCGATGCACCGTCGTTCGTGATCCTCTCCTCCGACAGCGGTTCCTTCGCGATAAAGATTCGCAACCGGTTGGCCCAGCCGGTGTCGGTCAGCTTGGTGGCCACCTCGCGCGACGAGATCAGCATCGAGGCACCCAGCGAGATCATCCTCGGGCCGGACTCGACGCGCACCGTCACCCTCAACGCCAAGGCCGGCTCGATCGGCGTACACCCCCTCACCCTGCGCCTGGCCGACGCCGAGGGCCGCCCGTTCGGTGAGGAGGAGCAGATGAACGTGCGCTCCAACACCGTCGGCAAGGTGATCTGGGTGATCCTCGGGCTCGGCGTCGGGATCCTGTTCCTCGCCATCGCGATCAGGTGGGTACGCCGTCTGCGTGCCCGCTCCGCGCCCGACGAATCGCCCGACGGATCGCCCGACGGATCGGCCGGTGACCAGGAGTGAGCCAGAAGTCGATCATCAACGCCGGCGCGATCATGGCGGCCGGGACGATCGTGTCCCGGTTCAGCGGGCTGATCCGGTCGATCCTGCTCGCCGCCGCGCTCGGCACCGCGGCCCACGCCGACCTCTTCACGATCGCGAACACGATCCCGAACATGCTCTACATCCTGCTCGCCGGGGGTGTTTTCAACGCGGTGCTGGTCCCGCAGCTCGTGCGGGCGATGAAGAACGACCCGGACGGCGGGGAGGCCTACACCAACCGGATCATCACGCTGGCCGGGATCTTCCTGGCCGTGGTCACGGTGCTCCTGGTGATCGCTGCCCCGTGGGTGATGGCGCTCTACCTCGACTCCGGCCACCAGGGCGCGGACCGCGAGAGTGTCATCGACTTCGCCCGCTACTGCCTGCCGCAGGTCTTCTTCTACGGCATGTTCGTGCTGGTCGGGCAGGTGCTCAACGCCCGCGGTCGATTCGGGCCGATGATGTGGGCCCCGATCGCCAACAACGTGATCTCGGTGGCGGTCCTGGTCGTCTACCTGTTCGTCTTCGGCCCCTCCTCGGTGGGCGCCTACTCGGCCGGTGAGGAGCTGCTGCTCGGCCTCGGCTCCACGCTGGGAATCGCGATGCAGCTGCTGATCCTCGTCCCTTACCTGAAGTCGGCGGGGTTCAGCTATCGCCCGCGTTTCGACTTCCGCGGCTCCGGGCTCGGCCACACCCTGCGCCTGGGCGTGTGGACGGTCCTCTTCGTGATCGTCAACCAGATCGCCTACACCGTGATCGTCCGGCTGGCGTCGAGCGGAACCGCCGACGGGGACGACGGCACCGGCTACACGATCTATTCGGGCGCCTTCCTGCTGGTGATGGTCCCGCACGCGATCGTCACCGTGTCGCTGGCCACCGCGGTGCTCCCCGAGCTCTCCCGGCGAGCGGCCGACCACGACATGGCAGCCCTGGGCGCGAGCCTGGCCGCGACGCTGCGCACCTGTTTCGCCTTCATCATCCCGTTCGTGATGCTGCTGCCGATGCTCTCGCACGACATCGCGCGAGTGGTGTGGGGTTACGGCGCCTCCGCGGAGACCTACTCGGCCTATGCCCCCACGGTCGCCCTCTTCGCGCCCGGCATCTTCTTCTTCACCGTGCACTACCTGATGCTGCGTGGGTTCTACTCCCTGGAGCGGACCCGCACGGTGTTCTGGGTGCAGTGCGTGATCGCTATCGTCAACATCACCCTGGCCCTCGTGCTTGTGCACAGCACCAGCGCGAAGTTCACCGCACCGGCGTTGGCGTTGGCCTATGCCGGGGCGTACGCCGTCGGCGCGGCCGGCTCCTACCTGGTCCTGCGTTCCATCGTCGGCGGGCTCGAGACGGCCAGGTCGGTCCGGTTCGTGGTCCGGGTCGCGATCGCCGGCGGACTGGCCGCGGGCGCGGCGTACCTCATCGCCCGGCTGCTGGACCCGCTGCTGGGTGGAGAGACACCCAATCCGGCGCAGGCCGTTGTCTTCATGGCAGTGCTCGCTACCGTCGACGCAGCGATCTTCTTGGCGCTGGCCCGAGTGATGCACGTGGACGAGGTCACCGAACTCGTCTCGAGCCTCACCCGCCGCCTGCCGAGACGGGCGCGTGGCAGGGCCTAGCATGGCCGAGGACCGGGGAGGTGATGGCGAAGTGCCGCAGACAATGAAGGCCGGCGATGTCGTCGTCGGCCGCTATCGCCTGATCGACCGGCTCAACGAGGCTCGCGGAGCGCACTTCTGGCTCGGCTGGGACAACATCCTGGCGCGACACATTGCCCTGCACCTGATCCCCGAGGACGACCCCAGGGCCGCCGAGCTGGGTGAGGCGGCGCGCCGTTCCGCCGCGATCCACGACCCGCGGATGCTGCGCGTGCTCGACCTCGGCACCGTCGACGGCATGGCCTACGTGGTCAACGAGTGGGGCGAGGGCCGCTCGCTGAACCACCTGGTCGTCGACGAGCCGCTCTCCCCGCGCCGCGCCGCGTGGATCATTGGTGAGGTCGCCGAGTTCATGGCCAAGGCGCACGCCCAGGACATCGCGCACGGGCGGCTCGTCCCCGAGAACGTGATGATCGACGAGGCCGGCGCGGTGAAGGTGATCGGCTTCTGCGTCGACGCCGTACTGCACGGCCTGCCCGCCGGCCGGGTGCACACCGAGGTGCTCGACCTGGCCGGGCTGCTCTACACCGCGCTGACCGGTCGCTGGGCCGGCCCCTCGAAATCGACGGTGGCGCCTGCCCCGATCGAGCACGGCCGCACGCTGCGGCCTCGTCAGGTGCGCGCGGGGGTTCCGCGGGTGCTGGACGCGCTCTGCGACGAGGTGCTCAGCCCCTATTCCGGGCCGCACGACCGCGGCTACGACTCCGCGGCCGCCATCGCTGCCGCGCTGATGGACTACGTCGGCGACCCTGCCGCGATGGCCGAGGCGGAGGCGGCGCTCAACCGTGGCAACACCAGCCCGAGGCTGCCGAAGATCGACGCCGTGGTGTGGGCTCCGGACCCGACTCCTGCGCCGGATCCCGAGCCGGAACCGGAGCCGGAGCCGGAACCGGAACCGGAACCGGAACCTGACGCTGCACCGGACCCGGGACCGGACTCTGGACCCGAGAAGGTCACCGAGTTGACGGTCGCCGGCACTCCGGTCTTCTTCGACGAGATGGAGGACGTGGGCTGGCTGGACAAGCACTCCCACCCGGAGCCTCCCCCGCCGCCGCCGTTCGAGGAGCCTGTGGCCAAGCCGCTCTTCGCCCCCGATCCGCCCGAGGGGACGCCGATGCGCACCCGGCGCCCGGGCCACGACACCCCGGCCGAGGGCGGGTCCTACTGGCCCTGGGAGACCGGCGTCGAGATGCCTCCCCCGACCTTCCACGTCGAGGAGGACGAGGACGACTCCGTGCCGGGCCGCAACTGGATGCGGTCGGCCTGGATCATCATCGTCGCGCTGCTGGTCGTGTTCGTGATGCTCTATGCGTTCAACCGCGGTCGGGGTGGCGAGGAGGAGCCGGCCGGTCCGGCAGCGCGCGACAGCGCGAGCCCCAGCGCCAGCGAGAGTAGTGGCGGTGAGCCCTACGAGCTGGCCGCGATCACCGACCTCGATCCCTATGGCGACCCGCCCGAGGAGAACGGCGACCTGGCCGAGCTGGCCATCGACGGCGACAACTCCACCGCGTGGCAGACGCAGAGCTATCGCCAGCAGTTCGGGCCCGGTGGCCTCAAGCCCGGCGTCGGACTCGTGATCGACCTCGGCGAGGAGAAGTCGGTCGGTGCGATCAACGTGCGTGTGAACGGCGACCCGACCGGCATCTCCGCCTATGTCGTGCCCGGCGATCAGGCGCCGAGCGAGGTCGAAGGACTCGAACCGGCCGCCAGCGGCACCAGCTCCGGCGGCAGGGTGAGCCTCGAGCCGGAGGACGGCGCCTCCGGTCGCTGGGTGATCGTGTGGATCACCGACCTGCCCGACGGCCTGCGCGGCCAGATTGCCGAGATCCAGGTCAGCGAATGACCCGCTCCGACGCGGAGTTGCTGGCGGCGCACGTGGCCGGCGACAGCGACGCCTTCGGAGAGCTCTTCGCCCGTCACCGGGACCGACTCTGGGCGGTGGCACTACGAACGATGGGCAATCGGGACGAGGCCGCCGACGGGCTGCAGGACGGCCTGGTCGCCGCGTTCCGGCGCGCCGACTCGTTCCGGGGCGAGGCCCAGGTCACCACCTGGTTGCACCGCGTCGTGGTCAATGCCTGCCTGGACCGGTTGCGCGCCAACAAGGTCCGCGCCGCAGTTGCCCTGCCCGACGACCTGGACGAGGTCGGCGACCGCGGCACGTTCACCACGTCTGAGGCCGGGCCGGGCCCCGAGGAGGCCGCGGAGGCCCACGACGTACGCCGCGCAGTGCTCAGCGCCCTGGACACCCTCCCGGTCGAGCAGCGGGCGGCTCTGGTCCTGGTCGACATGCAGGGATATCCGGTGGCCGAGGCTGCCGCGATCCTCGGCTGCGCGACGGGCACGGTGAAGTCGCGATGTGCCCGAGGCCGGGCCCGGCTCGCTCCCCTGCTCGGCGTGCTGCGCGAGCCAGACGAGGCCTCGGACACACCCGGGAACCCACCCGGCACCGGGG
>DATCYH010000234.1:0-6801 GCA_036570405.1 Nocardioides sp. | reverse complement strand
TGTTGCCCGGGCCGTAACCGCCGTAACCACCCATGCCCTGGTACTGGCCGGCATCGGGTCGCTGCGTGGGCGGCATTCCAGTGCCGGGTCCGTGCTGACCGTGCTGACCGAGCTGTCCGGACTGCGGTGCGTAGGACCCGGGACCGGCGTAGCCGGGTGCGGGTCGGCCGACGGGCACCGAACCGGGCGCTGGCGGCGCGTAGGACTGCGGCCCCTGCCCCGTGTCCTGCGCATGGTCCTGCGCCGAGTCCTGCGGAGAGGGCTCCGCTCCGGACTGCTCCAGCTCGTCGCGGTCCAGGGAGAGGGTGTGCTCGCGCTCGTCGAGCGGGAGCGCGGCCGTCACCTCGGCGTCGTCGCGGTCCTCGTGCTCCGGCGTGTGGTTGTCGTTCACTTGGTGATCCTCACCCATTCGGGAAGCAGCTCGGCCATGGACGCACCGGGCTGCGCGGTTGCATTGGACAGGGTCGCGCTCACCGAACCACCGGTGGCGGTGACCGGCACGGCGCTGGCCGGGCCCTCGGTGACCCGCGAGATGGAGGTTGCTGGACCACGCCGGTCCAGGGACGGGGACTGGGCCGGGACGGTGAGCGCCATGACACCGACCACGGCAACGCCGACGGAGCCGGCACCGAGGAAGGCCACGGTCACCGCTCGACGCCGACCGGCAGGGTCGGCGTACGTCGTCTCCGGGGCCTCAGGTCCGTTCGGGGGCTGGCAGAGGACGGCGTGCAGGTAGTTGGGGGCCGCGGGTTGGCAGCCGTCGCTACGGAGACCGGCGAGCCGGGTCTTCACCCAGCCCTCCCGCTCGACCGCGTCACGGCACTGCTCACAGCTGACCACGTGCGCCCAGAGCCTCTCCGACTCGGCGGCGGGCAGCTGCCCGTCGACGAGGGCACCGACCCGGCTGCCGACGTGACCGATCGGGCCGATCATCGACGCCCTCCCCGGGTCGCGGTGGCGAACCGGGTGGCCACGCCCGGCCCGTTGTAGCGTTCGCGCCCGGCCGAGGGGGCGCGGTGGGCGAGGGCTTCGCGGAGCATCATTCGACCGCGGTGAATACGGGATCGGACCGTGCCCAACTTGGCGCCCAGGATCTCGGCGATCTCGTCGTAGGAGAGTCCCTCGACGTCACAGAGCACCACCGCCGCGCGGAAGTCGGGCGGCAGCTGGGCCAGTGCCACCTCGATGTCGTCGTCGAACCTCTGGTCGGCATACTCGTCGTGCGGGATGCCACCCTCGGCCCGGAGCCGATCGGCACGTTCGTCGGAGAGCGCGTCGAAGCGGATCCGCTGCTTGCGCCGCGCCCCGTCGAGGAACAGGTTCGTGGTGATCCGGTGCAGCCACCCCTCGAACGTGCCCGGGCTGTAGCCGGACAACGAGCGGAAGACCCGGACGAAGACGTCCTGGGTGAGGTCCTCGGCGTCGGCGCGGTTGCCGGTCAGCCGATGGGCGAGGCGATAGACGCGCTCGGAGTGCTGCGAGACGATCTCGTCCCACGTCGGCACTCCCGGTGACACCTGCGACTCGGTCACGGCGATCTCCTTTGCACGAACCAGCCTCAAACCTGACAACTCCTACGCTAGGGATCACGACTGAGAAGAACCTGAGCAATCAACAGGGACTTGCTTTGAGCCACACACTCTTCAGGCCCACTCTTCAGGGTCCCAGCCGCAGGTGCAACGCAGGAGGCCGGCGTCGTGTTCCTGCCTCGGAGCGCGCAGCGATGGGCGCCGCTCGTTGTAGGGTCACCGCAACGGTGCGTCGTACGAACTCAGGAGGCCGTCATCACCACGCCCATCAAGCCCACCAGCTGGACCTATGCCGAAGAGTTCGTGCCCGAGGACGAGATCCTCGCCGCCGCGCGATCGCGCGCCGAAGAGGTCGGGGTCGTCCCGATCGGCTCCGGTGTCGGCGCTTCACTTCGCTTCCTCGCTTCCGTCCTCGACGCCCGCGCCGTGGTGGAGATCGGCACCGGCACCGGAGTGTCGGGCCTGTGGTTGCTGCGTGGCATGCGCGCCGACGGAGTCCTCACCACCGTCGACATCGAGACCGAGCACCAGCGCCTGGCCAAGCAGGGCTTCAGCGACGCCGGTGTCCCCGCCAACCGGGCCCGCACCATCCCGGGTGCGGCACTCGACGTCCTCCCCCGGCTGACCGACGGTCACTACGACCTCGTCTTCTGCGACGGGGACAAGCGCGAGTACGCCGACTACCTCAAGGAGGCGCTGCGCCTGCTGCGTCCCGGTGGCGTGGTGGCGTTCGACAACGCCCTGTGGCACGACCGCGTGGCCGACCCCGCGCAGCGCGACGAGGAGACCGTCGCGATCCGCGACCTGGGTCGCCTGGTCGTCGAGTCCGAGGGCCTGGTCCCGGTGCTGCTGCCCGTGGGCGACGGGCTGCTGGCGATCAAGAAGGAGTGGATCCCGGAATAACCGGGACCACCCGCTCGTCGGCGCCGTTCAGCGGATGCCGACGAGCGGCTCTTCGCCGCCCAGCCACTGCAGCAGGGTGCGGGCACCGAACCCGGTCGGGCCGGGTGTCCACTCGTGGTCGTCCTCCGGTGCGTCACCCACGGAGGCCACGTCCAGGTGTGCCCAGGGCACCTCGCCGGCGAAGTGCTGCAGGAACAGCGCTGCGGTGATCGCGCCGGGGTTGCCGGCCCCGTTGTCGCCGTCGGCGACCTTGGAGGAGAGCTTCTCCTCATAGACATCGGCCAACGGCATCCGCCACAAGGGCTCACCGGCTGCCCGACCGGCCTCGGCGATCAGCCCGGCCAGTGCCTCGTCGTTGGCGAAGTAGCCGCCGGTGCGCAGGCCCAGGGCCACCTTCATCGCTCCGGTCAGAGTGGCGATGTCGACGAGCACGTCGGGCTTCACCTTCGCCACGGCATAGGCCATCGCGTCGGCCAGGACCAGTCGGCCCTCGGCGTCGGTGTTGGTGACCTCGGTGGTGCGACCGCCGTAGTGGCGGATCACGTCACCAGGGCGGAACGAGTTGCCGCTGATCGCGTTCTCGGCGCTGGCGATGAAGCCGGTCACCTTGACGCTGCAGCCCAGTGCGGGGAGCGCCGCCATCGTGGCCAGCACGACCGCGCCGCCGGTCATGTCGCGCTTCATGTTGACCATCGCCTCACCAGGCTTGATCGACAGGCCACCAGTGTCGAACGTGATGCCCTTGCCGACCAGGGCGACATGGCCCTTGCCCGTCGCGGAGCGAGCGGCAGCCACTTTGCGCGGGGGCGTGTAGTCGATGCGGATCAGACGAGGGGGCGTGGCAGAACCCTTGCCGACCGCGAGGATCCCGCCGAAGCCCTCGGCCTCGAGCTGGTCCTCGTCCCACACGGTGACCTTGAGGCCCGGGGTGTCGGACAGGGCCACAGCCTGGTCGGCCAACCAGGCGGGGTTCTTCAGGTTGGAGGGGACGGAGGCCAGGAACCTTGCCGTCCAGCCGGCGCCTGCGATCGCTTCGGCACGGTCGAGTGCCGGCTGCAGGTCTGGCCCACCGGCCAGCACGACACGGCGTACGGGCTGCGCCTTGGGGCCGTCCTTGCGCCAGTGGAACTCGAACGAGCCCAGACTCAGGCCGGTCACGAAGGACTCGAGCCCGTCGGCGTCACCGAGGGTGGCAACCGAGCTGATCAGTAGGGGCTCGTCCTTGACGACCCTGGCCAGACCTGCGCCGGCACGGCGCAGGTCGTCGTTCCCACCGCTTCCGACGCCGACCAGATGGACCGCGCTCCATCGGGGGTGATCAAGCACCGGGTGGGTGATCACCTCACCGGGCTTGCCGGTAGCGCGGTGGTGCTCGAGTACCGAGAACAGGTCGACACCGAGATCCTCGCCGACCTCGACCGCGCCGGGACCGAGAACGAGCGACCCGTCCTCCTCACCCGCCAGGACGGGCACGGCGATGACCGCTCGGTCAATGCTCGCGTCGTCGCGGTGGTCGAACGGCGCTCCGCTGAGGGAGTATGCCGGGGGCTCGACCTGGGTGGGCAGGACGGGGATTCGCGTCGATGTGGCCACTGGTTCAGCCAACAACGCCCTTGAGCAGATCGCCAAGTTCCTTGGCTTCGTCGGCGTTCAGCTCGACAACAAGACGGCCACCGCCCTCGAGCGGAACCCGCATCACGATTCCGCGGCCTTCCTTGGTGACCTCCATCGGTCCGTCACCGGTCCGTGGCTTCATCGCCGCCATCAGCGAACCTCTTCCTGTGTTCATGCCCGCGCCCTGTGACGCCGTACGCACCTTCATTATCCCCCATCCCCCCTGCAGGGTGGAAACCCACGGCACACCCGGGGCTGGCAGACTCCTCCCATGCACGCGCGCTCGGCTCTCTTCGACGTCTATGGAGACCTGCTCCGCACGCGCGGCAACGAGGCCCCGGTGGCCGCTCTGGTGCGACTCCTGGAGCCCGTCGGCCTCTCGGCCCAGGCGGTGCGCACCGCGATCTCCCGGATGGTCCGTGAGGGCTGGCTGGTCCCGGTCACCCTCGCCTCGGGGCGTGGTTATCGCGCCACGGAACAGGCCGTGGGCCGCCTGGAGGAGGCCCGCCAGCGCATCTATCGCACCCGCAACCGGGTCTGGGACGGCTGTTGGCACCTGGTCGTCCTCGACCCGATCCGCGACCGCGGTCGACGTGAGCGAGTGCGCACATCCCTGCGTTGGATGGGTTCCGCAGAACTGCGAGACGGCCTGTGGGCGAGCCCGTGGCCCCAGCCGGAGCTCGACGCGATGCTCGAGCGCGAGTCTGCCTCCGCGGCCCGGACCCGCTCGCTCGGGTTCACTCCCCCGTCGTTCCCGCTCTCCGGTTGGGACCTGGCAACGCTGGGCGAGGAGTATGCCGCGTGGCTCGCGGCCACGCGCCACCACGACGCTGCACCCAGCCAGGACCCGGATCGCGACGAGTTCGCCCAACGCTTCCGGCTGGTCCACGAGTGGCGCAAGTTCCTCTTCCGCGATCCTGGACTTCCCGAGGCACTGCTTCCCGAGGGCTGGCCGGGCACCGCGGCCGCAGATCACTTCCGCGCCGAGGCGAGCCGACTCAAGCCCGGCGCGGACCGCTTCGTCGACCGCATCCTCTTCTGACCGTCCCCGAAAGGAACCCCATGCCCGACCCCGTCCTGCTCGACATCGAGAACCGCATCGCCACCATCACCCTGAACCGTCCCGATGCGATGAACAGCCTCGACATCGCCACCAAGGAGGCGCTCCTCTCTGCGGTGACCCAGGTGGCCGAGGACGACACCGTCCGGTGCCTGGTACTCACCGGGACCGGGCGCGCCTTCTGCGTCGGGCAGGACCTCAAGGAGCACATCAAGCTCCTCGACAGCGGCGACACCGACGCCCTGTTCTACACCGTGGACCGGCACTACAACCCGATCGTCACCGCGATCGCCACGATGAACAAGCCGGTCGTCGCCGCGGTCCAGGTCGTGGCGGCCGGAGCCGGCGCCAGCCTGGCCTTCGCCTGCGACTTCCGGATCCTCAGCAACACCGCCGGCTTCAATCTTGCCTTCACCGGGATCGCGCTGTCCTGCGACACCGGCGCCTCGTGGACCCTGCCCCGCCTCGTCGGCCGAGCGAAGGCGCTGGAGCTGCTCTACTTCCCCAGCACCCTGTCCGCGGACGAGTCGAAGGAGTTGGGACTGGCCACCACTGTGGTCGCACCGGAGGAGCTCGACGACGAGGTCGCCCGCCTGGCCACCCGGCTCGCCAACGGGCCGACCCAGTCGTTCGGCTCGATCCGCCGATCGTTGACGCACGCTGCCGGGGCCTCCCTCGAGGAGGCGGTCGCCTTCGAGTCCGAGATGATGACGCACACCGGCGCAACCGAGGACCACCGCGCCGCCGTCGCCTCGTTCGTGGCCAAGCAGAAGCCGCAGTTCGAGGGACGCTGAGCCGGGCCGTACGACGTACCGGTCGGTGTTGTCAGCGGCGGGCGGTGAGGACCTTGAGCAGCTGGTCCGGCGCCCTGCGGGTCAGGTGCCAGCGGCTCGGGCTTCGGCCGTACTCGACGGTGATCGCGTAGCCCGGGTGCTTGAAGTTGTACCAGCTCGTCATCGTGCCGTGGCAGACGCCGCCACAGGTGAACCGCTTGCCGGGCAGCTCGAGGTGCCAGATCAGCTTGCGGGCCAGGTAGGGACTCTTGGTGTCGAGGTCGACGCCGTACAGCGGCTGGTGGAAGCTGATCAGGTAGCGCGGCTTGATCTCGTCGAGGAACCGCATCATCGCGCGGGTCTCCGGCTCGGAGATGGCGCGGGGACCTGACTCATAGCTGCCGTCGAGGTCACGCCAACCGTGCGGGTAGTTGCGGTTCAGATCGACGCCGCGAGCGTTCTTGCGACTGCGTCGCGCATAGCCGTCGGGGTTGTACTTCGGGACCACCCAGACATCGATCCCCCTGATCGGGTCGCCGCCGCGCAGCTCGTTGAGGATCAGGTAGGTGTCGTCCTCGTTGCCGTGCATCGTCGAGATGATCACGGCCTTTCGCGAGGCGTTCGGATCACCCAGGCGCCAGGCCCGGATGGCGCGACCCTGGACCGAGTAGCCGAGGATCCGCGTCTCGGTGACCGCCGGGAATCCTCCGGCACTGGTCTGGGACGGGACCGCCAGCAAGGTGGCGGTCAGGACGAGGGAGACGATGATCAGGACCCGAGTCTTCATCGTGGTTGTTCCTCACACTGCAGAGGTCAGATATGCCCAGGTGAAGACGCACACGCCGAGGAACATCCCGACATGTGCGAGGACGGACAGGCCCGGACCGGTGCTCCAGGTGTCATGGATGGCCTCCGAGGAGTG